>NZ_JBHYZV010000054.1:0-55522 GCF_042753905.1 Streptomyces sp. NPDC059248
CGGGCGCGCGGCGGGCCGCCGGGCCGCGCACCCGCTCCCCGAACACCTGGGGCCCCCCCCCCCCCGTCCGGGTGCGGGCGGGGCGCCCGCCGGCGCCCCGCCCTCACCCGAATCGCGTGCGACCGGCTCCGCCCGCGGCCGCGCGTGGCGGTCGCGGGCGGAGCCGCCGCGTTCAGTACGCCAGCCGGCTTCCGCCGTCCGGAGCGTTCGTGCTCGCCTCCACCAGGGCGTCGACCACGGTCTCCACATCCGGGAGCCAGGGCGCGACGGCTCCCGGCCGGGGGGCCCGCTCCCAGCGGACCTGCCCCGCTCCGGTCTCCGAAGGCGGCAGCACCAGATAGCCGCCGTCCCCGTGGAACCGCAGGGAACCGGGCACCCGGTCCTTCACATACAGGAGCTCACCGAGCCGTTCGAGGCTGTACGGAGCCACCAGCAGCGACCATCGTGTCGGGGTCGCCACCACCGGGCCGAGCCGTACGCCCATCTTGTCGAGCTCTTCGAGTGCCGTCGCCCCGGCGAGCGCCGGCAGGCTCACCGCGCAGGGCGCCGTGCCCCCCGTCGCCAGTACCACCGGCGCCGCGGGTCGATTCGACCACCACCAGCGCAGCATGCGCTGGTCCGTGGTGGCCGCCAGGATTCCGGGGTCGAAGGGGTGGGCGCCGGGAACGACGCATTCGGGGTCGGGGCAGGCGCAGGCCCGCCCCCGGCCGCCGCCGGCCGTGGCCGGTCCCACTCCTGGGACGACGGGCCACTGCCATGCGGCGCACATGAGCACCGCTTCCAGCTGTGCAGGCGGTACCGGGCCCCTCTTGCGCCACAACCGGAGCCCGCGTCGCCTTCCGAGGATCTCGCGCATGTGCGCTCGTTCCTTTCCGTTGAACGCCGAGGTCCACATCACACCATGTGTGCAGGTCTGTCACTGTGCGTAGGAATACACGCTGTGCGTCCGTACTGAATCAGGTACGTACCGCTTCCTCCGCATGTTCCGCGGCCTGGTGCGTACCTCCGGGTCGGCTGATCGGCGCCGTTCCCGCCCTGCTGTGCCGGTGGCCTCGACCGCCTCCGGCAGGGGGCGTCCCCCGGTCGGCCCGCGGCGGTTGGCCGCCCGGGGGCCGACGTGGCCCTGCTTCGTCGAACGCGTGATGAGGGACGCGTACCTGACGCTTCTGTGTCCCGTTATAGCCGGACCGCCCCCGCGTGCGCGGGCCGATCCGTCTTTTCCCCTCCGCCCGGCGGTCGGTTCCGGGTGGGCTGTCCGGGGAACTGCTCAGGTGCCGTCACGGCTCACGGTCTCTAGGACGCCCTGACCCGTCGCCAGGTTCCGGGAGATCCCAACGACCCCGGACGTCACCTTTTTAACCAGCTTTACGTATTCACGTACCCGCCACGCTCCGCGTGACGCGTCCGGGCGGCTATACCCACCCGCGGCCGCTCCGGAAGCACTCGCCCCGGAAGGGCTGTTCGGAAGGATCAACCGTCGAACACGTTCAGTCGATCGCAATGGACGGCGAGCAGGAGTGATTTCCGGCCAAGTTCAACTCGGGGTGACGAATACTCTCCGCTCCGGAACTCTCAGTCAAGAGCACCCCAAAGCCTCCCCAAACTCACGTAGACACCATCAATCCCACTGGTGCAATGCTGGACATCCACTTACATCTCCGTGTAGATGTGGACCCATTGCTGGCGGCGCAAAATGACCTGGGGGTTTGCAATGCTATGCCACGAAATGCACCCACTGGAAAGCTCAGTTCGATGAGCGCACCACACCTCCCGAAAGTGGCCGGAATCGATTCTTCGATTCGGCACTCCCCGCAAACTGCGACGCCATCTTCCGCTCCTGCCGCCTTCCCCGCGGGTGATCCCGCGGCGTCCGAGCCGGCGGCGGGCACGGAGACGGGCACGGAAGCGGGCGCAGCGGCAGGCACGGAGGCGGGCACGGAATCCGCCGCGGCGACGGGATCAGGGCTTCGGCCGGGGCCCGACGAGTCCGCCGGACCGGACCGGCACCCTCTCGCCGGGGGCGTCTCGATGCTCGCGGGGGCGCGTACCGCATCCGGCGCGCCTGTCGGCGACGGTGCGCGCCCCGCCGCCCGGCTCGCCGCCGATCTGGCCGCCCTGCACGAACTGACCCGGCGCCTGGCGACGACCGACTCCCTCGACACCGCCGTCGACGAGGTGCTGCGCGCCGGGGCGGCGCTGGTCGGCGCCCGGCGCGGACTGGCCGTCATCGAGCCCCCGCCCGCCGCCGCGCGCACTTTCCCCGCGTCTCTCACCAGGGGCTACGGACTGAGCCATGCGGAGCTGGGGCAGATCGAGACGGTGCCGCGCGCCCTGACCGCGTACGGCCGCATCCTCGACCGGACGGAACGGCGCGACCCGGCAACGGGGCCGGGTGCGGGGTCGGGGTCGGGGCCGTTGCCGTTGTCGTTGCCGGAGGTGTCTCCGGAGTGTCCGCGACCGGCCACCGGTGTCCCGGAGTGGTTTCCCGCCGCGGCGCCGGGACCGGGGACGTACCCCCTGCCGTCGGCGGTCTCCCACCCGGACATCCTCGGTGACGAGTCCCTCGACCCCCTGCGCCGCGCCGTCGCCGTACGTCTCGGCTGTGCCGCCGCCTACACCCAGCCGCTGGCATCCGGGACCGCGGGGACGCTCGGCGCCGCCGTCTGGCTCTACGACGAGCCCGCCGCCCCCGCCGCGCACCGGCGCGAGCTGGTGGAGCGCTACGCCGGGTACGCCACCGAGCATCTGTCCCGGCTGATCGAGCTGGAGGAGGCCCGGCGGAACGTCGCGACGATGGCCGAGGAGTTGCTGCCGACCAGGCTTCCCCGGATCCCCGGGGTCCGGCTCGCCGTACGGCACCGCAGGGGCCCGGGCGGACCGCGCGGCGACTGGTACGACGCGCTGCCGCTCCCGGAGGGCGCGCTGGGTCTCGCCGTGGGCTCGGTCGGCGGTACGGGACCGGGCGCGCTCGCCGCGGTGGGCCGGCTGCGGGCCTCGTTGCGGGCGTACGCGGTGATGGAGGGCGAGGACCCCGTCGCCGTACTCTCCGATCTCGAACTGCTGCTCCGGCTGACGGAACCGGCCAGGACCGCGACGGCGCTCTTCGCCTACGCCGAGCCCGCCGCCGGGAAGATGGTGCTGGCCGGGGCCGGGCACACCCCGCCGCTGCTGGTCGGCGAGCGGCGTACGGAGTTCGTTGAGACATCGCTCTCCGCGCCGCTGGGGATGCTGGCGTGCTGGGAGGCGCCCAGCGTCGAACTGTGTCCCGAGCCGGGAGAAACGGTGCTCCTCTATACGGACGGGCTGCTCCGGCTCACCGGGGACCCGATGGACCGGGCGTTCGCCCGGCTGCACGCCGCGGCGGCGAGCGTACCGAGGGCGATCCGGGACGATCCGGGCGCCGTGGCGGACCATGTGCTGAACACCCTGCTGCCGGAACCGGCCGGTCCGTACGGCACCGGACCGGAGACCGCCCGCACCGGACCGGAGGCCACGCGCACCGCCGGGGACTTCCACGACGACCGGGATTCCCGCGGGACCCGGTCGCCGGCGGGGCGGGGAGGCGACCGGGCGGACGACGTCGTCATGCTCGCCGTACGGTTCGGCTGACCGGCCGCCCGGCTTGTACGGTACGGCCGACACACCCGGCTACGGGGGCCGGGCAGTCCGACTTCGGCTTCGGCCCCGGCTTCGGGTTCGGGTTCGGGTTCGGGTTCGGCCGTGGCCCCTGGCCCCCGGCTTCGGCCTCGGGCACGGCTTCGTTAAACGGAAGCGGACCCGGCGGTCCGGAGGATGCTCCGGAGGCACTTCTTCCATGCCACTGGTACATCCGTTATGTCTGACTCCTCACACCCTTCGAGGCCCTCTTCACGCCCCACATACGATGGAGTCCGGTCCGATGACGTGTCGAGGAGGCAGACGTGGCCGAGGAGCTCACCCCGAGTGCCCCGGAAGAAGAAGAGCAGTCGATCAAGCCGCGCAAAAACGGCCTCTACCCCGAGGTTTCCGATGAGCTTGCCGCGAACATGGCAAGTGGTTGGGCGGATACCGAGCAGCGCGACCTGACGCCGGTCGAGCAGGCGCCGTACGCCGCCGACCGCCGCGCGGCGCTCTCGGCCCGCTTCCCCGGTGAGCGTCTGGTGGTTCCCGCGGGCCATCTGAAGACGCGGTCCAACGACACGGAATACCCCTTCCGCGCCGCGACCGAGTACGTGTACCTCACCGGCGACCAGAGCGAGGACGGCGTTCTCGTCCTGGAGCCCACCGACGACGGGCACGACGCCACCCTCTACGTGCTGCCGCGCTCCGACCGCGAGAACGGCGAGTTCTGGCTCTCCGGCCAGGGCGAGCTGTGGATCGGCCGCCGCCACTCGCTGGCCGAGCAGGAGCAGCTGTTCGGGCTGCCCACGGCGGACGTCCGCGAGCTGAAGGACGAGCTGCGCGAGGCCACGGGCCCGGTCCGGGTCGTCCGGGGGCACGACGCCGAGGTCGAGGCCGCGCTGACCGACAAGGTCACCGGCGAGCGCGACGAGGAGCTGCGGGTCTATCTGTCCGAGGCCCGGGCGGTCAAGGACGCGTTCGAGATCGCCGAGCTGCAGCGCGCCTGCGACTCCACCACCCGCGGTTTCGAGGATGTCGTCAAGGTCCTCGACAAGGCCGAGGCGACCAGCGAGCGCTACATTGAAGGAACGTTCTTCCTGAGGGCCCGGGTCGAGGGCAACGACGTCGGCTACGGCTCCATCTGCGCCTCGGGGCCGCATGCGACGACCCTGCACTGGGTGCGCAACGACGGCCCGGTCCGCTCGGGCGATCTGCTGCTGCTCGACGCCGGTGTGGAGACCACCACCCTCTACACCGCGGACGTCACCAGGACCCTGCCGGTCAACGGCCGTTTCGACGAGTTGCAGCGGAAGATCTACGACGCGGTGTACGACGCCCAGGAGGCCGGTATCGCGGCCGTGCAGCCGGGTGCCAAGTACCGCGACTTCCACGACGCCGCCCAGCGGGTGCTGGCCGAGCGGCTGGTCGAGTGGGGTCTGGTCGAGGGCCCGGTCGAGCGGGTCCTGGAGCTGGGGCTCCAGCGCCGCTGGACGCTGCACGGCACCGGTCACATGCTCGGTCTCGACGTCCACGACTGCGCCGCCGCGCGGACCGAGGCGTACGTCGACGGCACGCTGGAGCCGGGGATGTGCCTGACGGTGGAGCCGGGTCTCTACTTCCAGGCCGACGACCTGACCGTGCCCGAGGAGTACCGGGGTATCGGCGTCCGGATCGAGGACGACATCCTCGTCACCGAGGACGGCAACCGGAACCTGTCGGCCGCGCTGCCGCGCCGGGCCGACGAGGTCGAGGCGTGGATGGCGTCGCTGAAGGGCTGACGCCGACGCTCGCCGCGCGCCGCTCTCCGCCGGAGGACGCGACTGCCCGGGGCCTGTGCGGGGTTCCTCCCCTCACGAGACCTTGAGCAGCGCGTCCTCCCGCCATTTCAGGATCTTGTCGAAACTGACCACGGCGCCCCGGCCCGGCCGGTTGCTGAAGTGGACGTGATCGGCCAGCTCCTCGATCAGACAGAGCCCCCGGCCGCTCTCGGCGGTGGCCACCGCCGACGACGGGTCGAGCTGCCCGCCCGGCACACCGCCGGCCGGACCGCCGCCCCTCGGCCGGGCCGCCGGGCGATCCTGTGGGCGGTCCGCCGGGCGATCCTGTGGGGCGGCTCCGGAGCCCTTCGTACCGGCGACGGGCCCGGCCGTCGGGCCGTGTCCGCGACCGGGGCGCCCGTATCCCGTATCGGATCGGCCGGAACCCGTACCCGAGCGGTCGGAGTCCGTACCCGAGCGGTCGACGGCGGACCGGTCACCCGGTCCGGTCCCGAGGTTCACGGCCGTCTCATGAACACCGGCCGTCTCATGGCTGCCGGGGCTCAGGGGGTTAGCGGGACTCAAGGGATTCGGGGGGCTCGCGGGGCTCGCGATGCGGTGGGCCGGTCTCCCCCGGACGCCGTTCACGGCCGCGGCACCCGTCGGGGCCGTCGGGGCCGTCGGGCCGGGCGAACCGCCGTGGGCACAGCCGTGGCCGTGCCGGGCGGACCCGGCCGGGAACCCGGGCCCGGAGTCGGACACTTCGATACGGCACTTCTCGCCGTCCAGATACGCGGTGACGCGATACCCCCCGGCGGTACCGCCGGAACCTGCCCCACCACCGTGTTCCACGGCGTTCGCACATGCTTCGCTCAGCGCGACCGAGAGGTCGAAGGAGATATCGGGATCGACACCCGCCGTCTCCATCGTGCCGACGAGCAACCGCCGGGCGAGCGGAATGCTCGCAGCCTCGCGCCGCAAGTGCAGAGACCACCAGATGCTCATGCTCCAGCCTCCTGGCTGCGGCTCGACATACCGATACGTATTGCCCCAAGACACGGTCCGTAAGCACAGAGTTGGTGTGATTGCGCTCATTCGGCGGAAGCGCGCCCATGGCGCGACGGTGTATGCCGGACGGGTGACACCGTGACGCGGGTGGCGGAAGGGGCACGACCGAGGGGATGGACGGCTTCGGCCGGACCGATCGGGCCGCGTCCGATCCGCACCATGACCGGCGCGGTGCGCTCCGCCGCGGCCGGCCGGGATCCATCGTGACCCATCGGTGACGTCGCGCCCCTGCCGTCGGCCGCCGGGGACCGCAGTGGGATGATGACCCGGCCATGTCGTCCCTGTCGCTCCGGCCCGGTGCGCCCACCGGTACCGGCCTCCGGCTGCTGCGGGCCGCGGTGTTCACCGCGGTCTGCGTCGTGCTGTCCGCGACGGGACACGCGCTCGCCGCCTGCGAGGGCGTCCCCTGGTGGACGCTGCTGGCGGGACTCGCCGGGACGTTCGTCCTCGTCCTGCCCTTCACCGGCCGGGTACGGTCCCTGCCCGCCGTCGCCGTCGCCCTGGGCGCGGGGCAGCTGGCGCTCCACCTCCTCTTCGGCCTGGGACAGCGGCACCCGGTCCGGCTCGCGCCGGGCTCGGACGACACGCTGATCCGGATGGCCGAGAACCTGCTCTGCGGCCCGACCGGGGCACTGACCGCCGACGAGGCGCGGCAGGTCGTCACCACGGCCGGGATCACCCCGCCCGCGGCCGGCGGCGGTACCGGTCACCCGGCCGGCGATCAGACCCTCCTCGGGCCGGAGCTGCTGCCGTCCCTCCCCATGCTGCTCGCGCATCTGCTGGTCGCCGTGGTGACCGGCTGGCTGCTGCGCCGCGGGGATCTGGCACTGCTGCGGCTGATCCGGCTGTCGACGGCCTCCGCGCACGAGGCGCGCGAGCTGATGGCCGAGACGGCCCGGCTGCGGTCGCTCCGGGCGGCGCTCACCCTCGTACGGACCCTCTGCGCCGGTCTCGTACGGCTCCCGGCGCCCGGTGTCCGGCCCGCGCGGCCCGGGGACGACGACGACGCGCCACCGGCCTGCGGCGAGGCGCTTCAGCACACGGTGATCAGGCGCGGCCCGCCCGCGGAGTTCGCGCTCGCCGCCTGACACGGTCCACTCGACGGGAGTGCGGCCGTGGTGCCCGTGCGCCTGTGCGCCCCGGCACGACCACCGTTTCCTCCTCTGCTCGTGGAGTACGTGCATCATGAGACTTTCCCGCGTTTCTTCCGCCTCTTCCCTTACGTCCGCTTCCTCGGGTTCCTCTGCCGGTGGCCGGTCCTTCCGCGCCGTACGGGCCACGGCCCTCGTCGCGGGTGTGGGCGCGGCTTCCGTACTGCTGGCCGGGCCCGCCTTCGCGCATGTCGGTGTGGAGCCGCGGGGCGAGGCGGCCCGCGGCGGATACGCCACCGTGGACGTCAAGGTCCCCAACGAGCGCGACAACGCCTCGACCGTGAAGCTGGAGATCGTCCTCCCGACCGAGTACCCGCTGGCTTCCGTCCAGCCGCAGCCCGTACCCGGCTGGAAGGTCGAGGTCACCAAGTCCAAGCTGGCGAAGCCGCTGTCCGTGCACGGCAAGCAGATCACCGAAGCGGTCTCCAAGGTCACCTGGACCGCCGCGGGTTCGAAGATCGGCCCGGGCCAGTTCCAGCAGTTCCCCCTCTCCCTCGGCCGACTTCCCGAGAACACCGACCAGCTCGTCTTCAAGGCGCTCCAGACGTACGACAACAAGGAAGTCGTGCGGTGGATCGAGATCCCCGAGAAGGGCGGCTCCGAGCCGACGGCGCCCGCGCCCGTCCTGACCCTGTCGGCACCCCGGGCGGACGGCCACGGCGCCGCGCCCGCCGACAGCACCGACAGCGCCGACAGCGCCGTGGGCCACCACGGCGGCACGGACGGGAAGGCCACGAAGGCCACGAAGACCGCGAAGGCGTCCGCCGACGACTCCACGGACACCACCGCCCGGGTGCTCGGCGTGGTCGGCATCCTGGTGGGTGCCGCGGGCGTCGCCTTCGGCGTGCTCGCCGGACGCCGCCGCGACAGCGGTGTCACCTCATGACGTCTGTTCCCCCGTCCCACTCCCTCCCCTCCAGGAAATCTCCCATGCGAAAGAAGACCGCACTGGTCGCCGTGCTCGCCGCGGCCACGGCTCTGACCCTCTCCGCCTGCTCCGACGGCGATGCCGGGACATCGGGCTCCAAGAGCTCCGTCGCGGATGTCTCCGCGCCGAAGGACCAGAAGCCCGGGACCGTACTCGACCATCCCTTCGAGAAGCCGGACCTGGTGCTCACGGACACCAAGGGCAAGCCGTTCGACCTGCGGGAGCGGACGAAGGGCAAGCCGACCCTGCTCTTCTTCGGCTACACCAACTGCCCCGACGTCTGCCCGATGACGATGAGCAACATCGCCGTCGCCGAGGCGAAGCTCCCGGCGGCCGACCGGGAGAAGCTCCAGATCGTCTTCGTCACCACCGACCCCGAGCGCGACACCCCCGCCCAGCTCGGCAAGTGGCTGCCCTCCGCCGGTGATCCCTCCTTCATCGGTCTGAGCGGCGACTTCAAGAAGATCCAGGCCGGGGCCCGGTCCGTCGGCATCGGGATCGACCCGCCGAAGAAGGAGAAGAACGGCTCCGTCACCTCCATGCACGGCGCCCAGGTCATGGCCTTCTCGCCGGAGACCGACAAGGGCTATGTCGTCTACGGCGAGGACACCACGCCCGAGCAGTACGCCGAGGACCTTCCGGAGCTCGTCCGCGGGGAGAATCCGTGAGCTACGGACACCCCCGGCGGCGGGACCGGGACGGACGGCGCCGAGGGGGCGCGGCGTACCCCCTCATAGCTCTCGCCGTCGTCGTCACCGGGGCGGCCGTGACGCTGACCGCCTGCTCATCCGACTCCTCCGGCAGCTCCGGCACCTCCGGCTCCTCCGCCGGTAGGTCGAACTCGCCCGAATTGACAGTCAGTGGCGAATTCATGCCGCAACCCGTCAGCGATATGGCCGCCGGGTTTCTGACCGTGCGCAACGGGGGAGGGAAGGCCGACCGGCTGACCTCTGTCACCAGCCCCATCTCCGACGAGATCTCGATCCACGAGTCCAAGGGGCAGCGGATGCGGAAGGTGGACTTCTTCCCCGTGCCCGCCGAGGGGTCACTCGCCCTCGAACGCGGGGGGAACCACATCATGTTCGAGCGGCTGAAGGAGCGGCCGGCGAAGGGCCAGAAGGTCACGGTCGAGCTGCACTTCGAGAAGTCCGATCCGATCCGGGTCGAACTCCCCGTCATGGACGCCACGTACAACCCGGCAACGAAGTCGTCGGAGTCGTCGGACTCGTCGAAGGCCTCCGACTCCGACGCGGAGAAGGCCGGCGAGGCGGAGAAGCCGGACGGCGGGTCGGGGCACACCTCCGGCGGACACCACTGAGTGAAGGACGCATGAGGACGCCATGACACCCACCACCGCTCCACACCTCCCACCGGTCCGGCCGCTTCCGGCCGTCGGACCGGTCCGGGCCCTGCTCGCAGCCGTCGTCATCGTCGGCACGGTCCTGAGCGCCCTGCTCGCGGCCGCCGGTCCGGCGGCCGCCCACGCCGCCCTGACCGGGAGCGACCCGAAGGACGGGGCGGTGGTGGCCACGGCACCGGCGGAGGTCGCGCTCACCTTCTCCGAGCAGCTCGCCATGGGCGACGGCTCGATCCGGGTCCTCGATCCGAGCGGCTCGCGGGCGGACGACGGTCCCGTCCGCGACCGCTCCGCGGACGGCAAGGTCGCCTACTCCGTCGCCCTGCGGACCGGACTGCCGAACGGTACGTACACCGTCGCCTGGCAGGCCGTGTCCGCCGACAGCCACCCGATCTCGGGCGCGTTCACCTTCTCGATCGGGGCGCCGTCCGCGACCACCGTCGCACTGCCCGACGGTACGGCGGGCGACGGTGCCGTCGGCCTGCTGTACGACATCGCGCGGTACCTCTCGTACGCGGGCTTCGTGCTGCTGTGCGGCGCGGCGGCCTTCGTCCTGGTGTGCTGGCCCCGGGGCGCGTCCGTACGGTCCATGCAGCGCCTGGTCGCCCGTTCCTGGGTGGCCCTGACGGCGGCCACCCTGGCGATGCTGATGCTGCGGGTCCCGTACACCGGCTCGGGCGAACTGGCGGACGTCTTCGACCTCGGCGGGCTCCAGGACGTCCTGGAGACGAAGACCGGCGCGGCCCTCGTCTCCCGGCTGCTGCTGCTGGGGGCCGCCGCGCTCTTCGTCGCCGTCCTCTTCGGCGCGTACGCCCAGCGGATCCGTCGCCCGGACGTGCCGGGGCCGGACGGCGAGCCCGTACCGGACGCCCGACGGGAGGACCTGGCCTTCGGTCTCACGGTCGGCGGCGCGGTGGTCTCCGCGGGGATCGCCGCCACCTGGGCCTTCTCCGAGCACGCGTCCACCGGTATCCAGACGGGGCTCGCGATCCCGCTCGACGTTCTGCATCTGCTGGCCGTCGCGGGCTGGCTGGGCGGTCTCGCGGCGCTGCTGACGGCGCTGTACCGGGAGCCGTCGCTCGAACCCTCGGCGGTGCGGCGGTTCTCCGATGTCGCCTTCGTCTGTGTGGTCGTCCTGGCCGTGACGGGGATCTACCAGTCCTGGCGGCAGGTCGGTTCCTGGTCGGCGCTGACCGAGACGTCGTACGGGCGGCTGCTGCTCGCCAAGGTCGCGCTGGTGGCGGTCCTCGTGGCCGTGGCCCGGTTCTCCCGGCGCTGGACGGCCCGGCTGGAGCAGACGCCGACGGTGCCGGGGCCGCAGCACTCCCCCGAATGCGAGCGGTGCGCGGAGGCCAGGGCGGCCGAGGAGTCCCAGGGGACGGGGACGGGCGACGCCCCAGCGGCGGCCCGTCCCGGTGCCGATGCCGGTGCCGATGCCGGTGCGGATGCCGGTTCCGACGCCGACGCCGACGCGGATGCTGGTTCCGGCCACGATCCCGTACGGTCCGCTCAGCTGGCCCGTCAGCGGGCCGCGGTCGCCTCCACCGCGCGCCGCAAGGCCCGGGACTCCGATCCCGTACGGTCCGGACTGCGCCGCTCCGTCCTCGTCGAGGCGGGTATCGCGGCGGTCGTCCTGGCTGTGACGACGGCGCTGACGGCCACCGAGCCCGCGCGTACGGAGGAGACGGCGGGCCGTTCTGCCACGACGGCCGGTGCGTCGTCGGCGCCGTCGTCCGCGGGTTCCCGGGGACCCGCCGAGGTCGAGATCCCCTTCGACACGGGCGGTCCCGGCGGCCGGGGCACGATCCGGCTCGGCCTCGGCCCGGCGAGCCCCGGCCCCAATGACCTCCGGCTCCGGGTCACCGGCCCCGACGGCGGACCGCTGGACGTCCCCGAGGTGCGGGTCTCCCTCACCCTCCCGGCCCAGCAGATCGGCCCGCTGCCCGTGGCCCTCGTGAAGTCGGTGCCGGGGCAGTGGCGCGCCGACGCCGTACCGATCCCCATGCCGGGCGACTGGCAGGTCAAGGTGACCGTACGGACCTCGGACATCGACCAGACCTCCGTCGACGAGAACGTGAAGATCGGCTGAAGTACCCCATGGCGAAGAAGAAGACCACGACACCCGCGAAGACCGCGGCGGCGGAGCCGGAGACGAGAGCGGACGTCCGTACACCCGTACCGGCCGGACGGAGGGCGGACGCCCCTGCCGCCGACGACCCCGCGGGCCCCGGCTCCGGACCGGGCTCCGGACCGGGCTCCGGACCGGGCGGCTCTGAGGGTCCCTCGCGGCGCCGGGTCCTGTCGACCGCCGGAGCCGCGGGCGCGGCCGGACTGGCGCTGGGCGGAGCCGGCGGTGCCGCGGCCTTCGCCGCCACCGCCGACGAGGCGCCGACGGCGCTTACGACGGTCGGCTCGACGGCGTCGATGTTTCACGGGAAACATCAGCCCGGCATCACCACACCTCTGCACTCCCGGGGCCATCTGATCGCCTTCGATCTGACCCCCGGAGCGGGCCGCAAGGAGGCGGCGGCCCTGCTGCGCCGCTGGTCGGCGCTGGCGGCTGCGCTGATGGCGGGCGAGCCCGCGCCCGACGGGGATACGGGGGTGGCCCTCGACGCCGGGCCGTCGTCGCTGACTCTCACCTTCGGATTCGGCCGCACGTTCTTCGACCGTACGGGGCTGGCGGCCCGGCGCCCCGCGGGGCTGAAGCCGCTTCCGCCGTTCTCCTCGGACCAGCTGGACCCCCGCCGCTCCCATGGGGACCTCTGGGTCCAGATCGGGGCGAACGACGCCCTGGTCGCCTTCCACGCCCTGCGGGCCGTCCAGCGCGCCGCCGGGGACGCGGCCCGGATCCGCTGGCAGATGGACGGGTTCAACCGCTCACCGGGCGCCACCGACCGTCCGATGACCGCCCGCAATCTGATGGGCCAGATCGACGGGACGAACAATCCGCGGCCCTCCGAGCCCGATTTCGACCGGCGGATCTTCGTCGCACCCGGTGGCGACCAGGAGTGGCTCGCCGGGGGCTCGTACGCGGTCGTCCGCCGGATCCGGATGCTCCTCGACACCTGGGAGCGGCTGCCGGGGGCCGAGCAGGAGCGGGTGATCGGGCGGCGCAAGTCCGACGGCGCCCCGCTGACCGGTGGCTCGGAGACCACCCCGTTGGCACTGGACGAGCTGGACGCGGACGGGAAGCCGGTGATCCCGGCCAACGCCCATGCCCGGATCTCCGCGCCGGAGCAGAACCAGGGCGCGGCAATGCTGCGGCGCCCCTTCTCGTACCACGACGGCGTTCTTCCGGACGGCGCGCCGGACGCCGGGCTGCTGTTCGTCTGCTGGCAGGCCGATCCGCTGCGCGGCTTCGTACCCGTCCAGCGGAAGCTGGACCGGGGCGACGCGCTGTCGGCGTTCATACGGCACGAGGCCAGCGGGCTCTTCGCGGTACCGGGAGGCGCGGCGAAGGGCGAGTACGTGGGGCAGAAGCTGCTGGAGTCGTAGCGCCGCGGGCACGATCCACGAAACGGGACGAGGCGCGGCAAGGCGAACGGGACGGGACGCGGCGAGGCGAGGCGAGGCGAGGCGAACGGGACGCGGCGGCCGGGACGCGGCCGGTGGGACGGCCGAGGTCCGGGCGGGCGGATTCCGGGTCCTTCCGCCGATCGCCGGGCCGGGCCCGCCCGTCCTACTAGGGTGACCGTATGTCAGCCACGCGGTATACGTATCTGGGTCCCGAGGGCACCTTCACCGAGGCCGCCCTCCGCACACTGCCGGAGGCCGCCACCCGGGAACTCGTCCCGATGGTGTCGGTACCGGCCGCGCTCGACGCCGTACGGAACGGCGACGCGGCGGCGGCCTTCGTCCCCATCGAGAACTCGGTCGAGGGCGGGGTGACCGCGACCCTGGACGAGCTGGCGTCGGGCGAGCCGCTGATGATCTACCGCGAGGTGCTGCTGCCGATCGCCTTCGCGCTGCTGGTGCGGCCGGGGACGAAGCTGTCGGAGATCAAGACCGTGACCGGGCATCCGGTCGCCCAGCCCCAGGTGCGCAAGTGGCTGCGGGCCCATCTGCCGGACGCCCTGTGGGAGTCGGCCGCGTCCAACGCCGACGGCGCGCGCCTGGTGCAGGAGGGACGGTACGACGCGGCGTTCGCGGGTGAGTTCGCGGCGGCGACGTACGGACTGGAAGCCCTGGTGACCGACATCCACGACGCGGAGAACGCGGAGACCCGGTTCGTGCTGGTCGGCCGCCCCGCGCGGCCCGCGGCGCCCACCGGGGCCGACAAGACCTCGGTGGTCATCTGGCAGCGGGAGGACCACCCCGGCGGTCTGCTGGAGCTGTTGCAGGAGTTCGCGGTACGGGGTGTCAACCTGATGCTGCTCCAGTCCCGCCCCACGGGGCAGGGCATCGGCAACTACTGCTTCGCGGTCGACGCCGAGGGGCACATCGCCGACCGCAGGGTGGGCGAGGCGCTGATGGGATTGAAGCGGATCTGTCCCGAGGTGCGGTTCCTGGGGTCGTACCCGCGGGCGGGCGTGTCGGCGGACGAGGTCCGTGGCCCTCGGGCGGGGACGACGGACACCGACTTCACGGAAGCGTCGGACTGGCTGGCCCGCTGCCAGGACGGCCGGGCCTGAGCGGTCCGGCCGCCACCCGGGCCGGTCCGATGAGTCCGGCCTGGTCCGAGGAACCCCACACGGCCGCCGCGGGCCCTGTCGGGTCGACACGACCCCGCCGCGTCCGAGTAGCCGGTCGCGGTCGGCTGACCGGAACTGTCCTACCTGCTGATTTTCATTATCCACAGAGTTATCCACAGGCTCGGACTCTCGACCTGGGGACAAGTCGACAGTCCGGCACGCCATCGTCGACAAATCGGCCCACAAGCCCTCTCCGGCCCCCTCGACGGCCGTGGTCGGCGTCACATCATCCACAGCACGGCCAGGGGGTCCGGGACATCCGCTCGTCACCTTCGTTTCATCCACCACCTCTTTGGAGGGAGTAATTCCCACCCGAATGAGTGGATGGAGGGGGTTTGGCAAGGGAATCCCGAACGCGGGGCGAGAGCCCACAGGAATGATCACTTCCGGAATCCACAGTTTTCTCACACAGCCTGTGGATAACTTTTCGGGAACCGGCCACCCTGTGGACAACGAAGTCTCAAATCCCCGGGAACACAAGGAACATGGGTCAATTCCAGCCGCACCACCGTGCCCCGTTCCGGCGATCCGCGAGGATCCCGCTTGACGCGCTCCGGGCGGCCCGAGAGCACCCTCCCGACCCCATTCCGCCGCCCCCTGTCCGCCGAACCCCCGGCAGGCGGCGGATAGCGGCACCCCGCCCTCGAATCCCTTCACCACTCCACAATCCGCCAAATACCGGCAAATGTCACCAATGCGGACAGAAGCCAACTGAACGCAATATGAGGTGGCCGTGTGAGAGGCGGGCACCGGTAGCCTGGTGGGGTGATTGACCTTCGCCTGCTCCGTGAGGACCCCGACCGTGTTCGCGCCTCCCAGCGCGCCCGTGGAGAGGACGTCGGACTCGTCGACGCCCTGCTCTCCGCCGATGAGCGCCGCAGGTCCTCCGGCGCCCGCTTCGACGAGCTGCGTTCCGAGCAGAAGTCTCTCGGCAAGCTCGTCCCCAAGGCGACCCCCGAGGAGCGGGCCGAGCTGCTGAAGCGGGCCGAGCAGCTGAAGACCGAGGTCAAGGCGGCCGAGGCGGCGCAGAACGAGGCCGACGAGCAGACCCGCGAGCTGCTGCTGCGCCTGGGCAACCTCGTCCACCCCGACGTCCCCGTCGGCGGCGAGGAGGACTTCGTCGTCCTGGAGACCCACGGCACGATCCGCGACTTCGCGGCCGAGGGCTTCGAGCCCCGGGACCATCTGGAGCTGGGCGAGAAGCTCGGCGCGATCGACGTCGAGCGCGGCGCCAAGGTCTCCGGCTCCCGTTTCTACTATCTGACCGGCATCGGCGCGCTGCTGGAGCTGGCCCTGGTCAACGCGGCGATCGCGCAGGCCACCGAGGCCGGGTTCATCCCGATGCTCACCCCCGCACTGGTCCGCCCGCGCGCCATGGAGGGCACCGGCTTCCTCGGCCAGGCCGCGGAGAACGTCTACCACCTGGAGAAGGACGACTACTACCTGGTCGGCACCTCCGAGGTGGCCCTCGCCGCGTACCACATGGACGAGATCATCGACGCCGAGAAGCTGCCGCTGCGGTACGCGGGCTTCTCGCCCTGCTTCCGGCGCGAGGCGGGCACGTACGGCAAGGACACCCGCGGCATCTTCCGGGTACACCAGTTCGACAAGGTCGAGATGTTCTCGTACGTGGACCCCGAGGACGCCGAGGCCGAGCACCGGCGGCTCCTCGACTGGGAGAAGCAGTGGCTCACCGGCCTCGAACTGCCCTTCCAGGTCATCGACGTCGCCTCCGCCGACCTCGGGGCCTCCGCCACGCGGAAGTTCGACTGCGAGGCGTGGATCCCCACCCAGGGCAAGTACCGCGAGCTGACGTCCGCGTCGAACTGCGACGGCTTCCAGGCCCGCCGGCTGTCGATCCGGGTCCGGGACGGCAAGAAGACCCGGCCGCTGTCGACGCTGAACGGCACGCTCTGCGCCGTTCCGCGCACGATCGTGGCCCTGCTGGAGAACCACCAGCTCGCGGACGGTTCGGTCCGGGTGCCCGAGATGCTCCGCCCCTACCTCGGCGGCCGGGAACTGCTGGAACCGGTCTCCCGGTGAGCCCGGCGGACGAGCCCCGGGAGCGGCGGGAGACGGCGGACCGGTCGGGAGGGTTTCCGTACCGGCTGGTTGCCACCGATCTTGACGGAACGCTTCTGCGCGGGGACGGCACGGTCTCCGCGCGGACCCGGGACGCCCTCGGCGCCGCCACGGACGCGGGCGCCGCGCATATCGTGGTGACGGGCCGCGGGGTGCCGTGGACGCGGTACATACTCGACGACCTCGGTTACCGGGGTCTCGCGGTCTGCGGCCAGGGCGCGCAGGTGTACCACGCCGGCGAGCACCGGCTGCTGACGTCCCTCACGCTCGACCGGAAGATCGCCGCGATCGCGCTGGCCAAGCTGGAGGCCGAGATCGGGCGGGTGGCGCTCGCCGCCAGCCGGGACGGGCTCGACGGAGACGTCCTGGTCAGCGCGGACTACGTGGCCCATGAGGGGCCGCTGCCGTACCTCCCGCTGACCGAGGTCGACCAGTTGTGGGCCGAGCCCCTCAACAAGATCTACATCCAGCACCGGGACCTCGACGACGACGAGCTGACCCGGGTCGCGAAGGAGACCGTGGGCGGTCTGGTCGATGTGGTCATGGCGGGGCCGGGCGTCGTGGAGCTGATACCGCTGGGGCTGACCAAGGCCACCGGGCTCTCCCTCGCCTCGCGCCGGCTGGGGCTGAAGGCCGCCGACACGATCGCCTTCGGCGATATGCCCAATGACGTACCGATGTTCGGCTGGGCCGCGCACGGGGTCGCCATGGCGAACGCGCACGACGAGTTGAAGGCCGTCGCCGACGAGACGACCGCGTCGAACGACGAGGACGGTATCGCGGTGAAGCTGGAGTCCCTGCTCGCGGCCTGATCCGCCGAACCCGTGCACCGGCCGGATTCGCCGGGTCCGATCCACCGGCTTGATCCACCGGGTCCGTACACCGGCCGGATTGGCCGGGTGGTCCGTTCACGGGTCCGCTCCGCCGGATCGACCGCCGGTGCCGGGGGAAGGGGGCGGTCCGCGCATACGCGCGCTCGAAGCGACCGCCCCCTCGGGCCGCACCGCGGCGCGGAGTCCCGCCGTGACGGCGGCTCCGCGGCCTGGCCGGTGCCCGCCCGGACGGAAGCCCGACGCACACAGGGTGTCGTCGCGCTCCTCTCCCGGTCCCGGAGTCCGGTTGTCCCGGCTGCTCCACTCTCCCCTCAACACCGGTGCCCCGCCACCGAATTTCCGTTCACGGACCCGAATCCGGACCCGAATCCGGACCTTGGCTCGGGGTCTCCGGGCTCGGGGTCTCGCCGGGCTCGGGCCACCACTCGGAAGCCGACTCGGCTTCCGAGACGTACGAGGGTACGAAAACGGGCCCGGCCGCGACGGTCGTGCCACCGCGCCCCGAGCCCGTCCACCTGCCTGCCTGCCTGCCTGTCCGTCAGCCAGCCCGTCAGCCAGTCAGTAACTCACTCCTCGCCGGCCAGCTTCAGCACCTTCAGCCGCTGTCCCGCGTACCAGGTCGCGGCGACCGTGGCGACGGTCAGCAGCACGATCGCGGCCGGCAGGCCCACGGCGGAGCCGACCATTCCGTCGGCGGCGATCCGCTCGGCCAGCGCCAGGGACCACTGCTGCACGCTGAGGGTCTTGGCCCCCTCGATCAGGCTGCCGAACACGCCCTCCCACACCAGGGCGTAGATCAGACCGATCACGACGGCGTTCCGGCTGACGGTGCCGATCAGCAGGAACAGCGCGCTGTAGGCGATCGAGCCGAAGAGGGCGGCGACGGTGTAGGCGATGGCGATCTGCTGGCCGTTGCCGTTGAGGATGAAGCCCGCGATCAAGGTCGGGATCGCGGAGAAAGCCATGGTGACGGCGATGGCGACGATCAGCTTGGTGAGGATGATCGTCGGCCGCTTCACCGGCTTGGCGAGCAGATAGACGATGGAGCCGTCGTCGATCTCGGGACCGATCGCGCCGGTACCGGCGATGACTCCGATCAGCGGCACCATCGTGGCGATGGCGAAACCGGCCAGCAGGTCGTTGGCGACCTGGTCGTCGGCGCCGTGGAAACCGCGGACCGCGGCCGCGATGAGCAGCAGCAGCCCCGGCAGGATGAAGAGGATGGCGGCGCGGCGGCGGCCGAGTACGGCCCGGTAGGTGAGCCGGGCGACCGTGGGGTGATACATGGTGGCGTCACAGCTCCTTTCAGGCCGTTACGAGGTACGAGAAGACCGACTCGAGGGACTCGTCCGACGGCGAGACCGTGAGCAGCCGGATGGAGTGCCGCCGGGCGACGCGCGGCAGGAGTTCGGTGAAGCGGCCGAAGTCGACGGCCTGGATGTGCAGGGCACCCTCGGTCGTGTCGACCTCGATCCCGGCGGTCGACGGGTCGGCGATCAGCGCCGCCGCGAGCGCGCGGTCGTCGGTGGAGCGGACCAGATAGCGGTGCGGCCGGTCCGTCATCAGCCGCCGGATCCGGCGGAAGTCCCCGGACGCGGCATGCCGCCCGGCGACGATCACCTCGATATGCGAGGCGAGCTGCTCCACCTCCTCCAGGATGTGGGAGGAGAACAGCACCGTACGGCCCTCGGCTCCCATGTGTCGCAGCAGCTCCATGAGCTGCATGCGCTGCCGGGGGTCCATGCCGTTGAACGGCTCGTCGAGCAGCAGCACGGACGGTTCGTGGACCAGCGCCGACGCCATCTTCACGCGCTGGCGCATGCCCTTGCTGTACGTGGCGATCTTGCGGTCCTGCGCGTACTCCATCTCGACCGTGGCGAGGGCTCGGGCGGCTTCCCGGTCGCCCAGGCCGTGCAGTTCGGCGTTGGCGACGACGAACTCCCGGCCGGTGAGGAAGTCGTACATCGCCTCGCGCTCGGGCACGACGCCGATCTCGCGGTAGGCGGACTCGTTGCGCCAGATCGCGGTGCCGTCCAGGGTGACACTTCCCGTGGAGGGCGCCAGAAAACCACCCATCATGTTGATGAGAGTGGACTTCCCGGCTCCGTTCGGGCCCAGCAGACCGGTGACGCCGGGGCCGATGTCCATGGTGATGTCGTTGACGGCGACGACGTTTCCGAACCACCGGGAGACGTGGTCGATGGAGATGGTGGTCATGGGCGCGGCCCGTTCTCTCGGCTCTGCCGGAACCCGGACCGGGTCGGTCCGAGGGGCTCGCGGCGGGTTGCGTTGGGGGTGTGCAGCGGGTCGGTCACAGCCCTGCCTTCCGGTAGCGGCTCATCAGCAGGGCGTACGACCCGGCGATCAGCGCGAGGACGGCCAGGACGTAGAGCGCACCGATTCCGGTACCGGGCTCGTGGCCACCGGGGAAGACGGAGTCCGCGCCGAGGAAGGCGGTCTGGATGCCGTAGACGAGGGTGTGCGGCGAGAACAGGCCGAGCCACTGCACGATGTCGCCGTTCTCGGTGCCCTCGGCGATCCCCTGGACGCTGGATACGGCGCCGTAGGTGATGGTCAGCATGGCGATGATCGCGGCGACACCGAAGCCCCGGCGGGGGGTGGCGGCGGCCAGGACCAGGCCGAGCCCGGCGAAGAGCACGGAGAGGAGGGCGGCGGCGACCAGGCCCTGCGCGAAGTACTTCGTCTGGTCGAGGAAGTCCATCTTGGCGAGCAGCGCCCCGAGGTAGAGCAGGAGGAGCGGGGTGCCGGTCAGGATGAGCATCGCCGACGCCATGGCGCCGTACTTGGCGAGGACGTAGTCGACCCGCTCGATCGGGCGTGAGAAATAGAGGGGCACCGTCCGGAACCGCAGGTCGCGGGAGACGGCCTGCGGCGCCTGGGAGGCGATGAACAGGCCGATGACCGCCTGGAGGTAGACCGCGTACTCGGGGTAGTCCAGCGGGAGCTTCTTGGAGTCCACGGTGACGGCGACCGCGACGATGATCAGTGCGGGCAGGCACATCACGGCGAACAGCAGCATCGGCAGGACCTTGGACTTGGCCGAGCGGCCGAGCCCGAAGGAACCGCGCAGGGACTGCACGAAGAGGGACCTGCGCACATAGGCACGGCCCAGGCGCTGTCCGCCGTAGTTGCGGTAGCCGATGTTGTGGATGCGCGCGGCGTCGGTGTTCCCCGCGGGCGAGCCCGGGGCCGGAACGGGGGTCCTGCTGTTCATCGGGGGTCCCCCTTCACGGCCGGGGCCGGGTGTGCGGCCGCCGCCGGGGCGGCGGTGGGTTCGGGCGGGCCGGCGTCACCGGTGCCGTGGTCGTCGTGGCTACCGCGGTTGTCGTGGTTGTCACGGTTGTCATGGTTCGCCTGGAAGACCTCCGCGATGTGGTGGCGGCGCTGTTCCATGCGGACGAGGCCGAGGCCGAGGTCGACGACGACATCGCGGACGGTGTCGTACGTACGCTCCCCCTCCGCCTCGATCAGGAGGACGTGCCCGGCGCCGGGCAGGCCCTCCTCCACGCGGTCGTGGAGGACGACCCCGGCGGCGGCGAGGCGCTCCCGGAGGACGGCGGTGCCGTCGGGGTGCTCGTCGGTGTCGGTGACCTCGACGGCGAGGGTGGTGGTGAGCTGGGTGAAGTCGCTGGTGGAGCTGGAGCGCAGCAGTTTGCCGCCGTCGATGACGACGACGTGGTCACAGGTGCGTTCGAGTTCGCCGAGGAGGTGCGAGGTGACCAGGACGGAGATGCCGAAGTCCGTGTGGACGCGGCGGATCAGTCCCAGCATCTCGTCCCGGCCCACCGGGTCGAGGCCGTTGGTCGGCTCGTCGAGGAGGACCAGCTTGGGGTCGTGGACCAGCGCCTGGGCGAGCTTGACGCGCTGCTTCATACCGGTCGAGTAGCCGCCGATGGGGCGGTACCGCTCCTCGTAGAGGCCGACATGGCGCAGGGTGTCGGCGGTGCGTTCCCGCGCGGCGGCGGGCGGCAGTCCGGACATCCGGGCCATATGGACGACGAACTCGGTGGCCGAGACGTCGGGCGGCAGACAGTCGTGCTCGGGCATGTAGCCGACGTGTTCGCGGATCGAACCGCCGTCGGTGGCCACGTCGAAGCCGAGCACGGCGGCACGGCCCTCCGTGGCGGGGGTCAGGCCCAGGAGGATCTTGATCAGGGTGGACTTTCCGGCCCCGTTGGCACCCACCAGTCCGGTCACACCCGGTCCGATGTCCAAGGAGAGCCGGTCGAGAGCGGTCACCCGGGGGAACCGCATGCTGAGGCTTTCGGTGGCGATCACAGTCACCCTCCGACCGTAGTGGCGGCCCGTTGCCGGAGCATCAGCCTTGTTGGTCGGATCCCTGTCAGACCTGAGGTGGACATGGCCTTAGGGGGCGCTGCGAAAGTCGGCGTCGGGGCGGTGGGGATGTCGTCCGTTCGTCGAAGCCGCCGATACCGACGACGGAGTACGGGACGGTACGGGGGTGGTACGAGGTGTTACGGGGCGGTGCTACAGGGCGGTGCCCGCGCGGCGGGTTGTCCACAGGCGGATGCGTGGCCTTGACGCCGCCGCCGGGGATTGTCACATTCATCCATGTCACATGACGAGTGCGGAGAGCGACGGTACGCACACGGGACGGGCAGGGGGCGGTGGTATGACCTCGGCGGCGGTGGCGGTTCCTCCGGGCGGTGCGGCGGCGGTGGCGTCCGGTGGGCCGGGCGGGTTCGGCCCGGCGGAGTTACGCGGGTTCCGCGCGGTGCAGCGGCTGGCGTACGAGTGCGCGGAGGCGGTGGCCGGGCAGTTGCGGCCGGGGGTCACCGAGCGGGAGGCGGCCCGGATGCAGCGGCGGTGGCTGCGGCGGCGCGGGGTGCGGGACTGGTTCCATCTCCCCTTCGCCTGGTTCGGCGACCGTACGGCCTTCACCGGCTTCCGGATACCGCTCCAGTTCTTCCCCACGGACCGGGTGCTGGAGCCGGGTATGCCGTTCATCCTCGATATGGCCCCGATCCACGGCGGGTTCACGGCGGATGTGGGCTATTCGGGCTGCCTCGGCCCGAATCCGCTGCACGACACGATGCTCCGGGATCTGCGGGAGCACCGTGAGCTGATCCTGCGCGAGGTCCGGGAGCGCAGGTCGCTGCGGGAGATCTACGAGGACGTGGACCGGCTGATGGTGCGGCAGGGCTATGCCAACCGTCATCGGGCCTATCCCTTCGGGGTGATCGCGCACAGGGTCGACCGGGTCCGGGAGAGCCGCTGGTCGCCGAGTGTCCTCGGTTTCGGCACCCAGGCGCTGAAGGGTCTGGCGAGCGACGCGGTGCGCGGCCACCGGGAGGGCTGGTCGCCGCTGTGGAGTCCGTATCGCTTCTCGGACCATCCGCCACGGCCGGGGCTGTGGGCGGTGGAGCCGCATCTCGGATTCCGGCGGACGGGCGCGAAGTTCGAGGAGTTGCTGGTCGTCACGGACTCCGCCGATCCGGTGGAGAGCGCGTTCTGGCTGGACGACGATCTGCCGCATGTGCGGCGCCGGCCTGGCGGGAGCACAGAGGCACCGAACGCGGGGGAGGCGTGGGCGTGAGCGACGGGGCACACGACAGCGGTACGGACGGTACGGACGGTACGGGCGATACGGGCGGTACGGGCGCGGGACGCGGGCGCGCCCGGGACGGGTCCGGTGGGGCGGCGGCGGGGAGCCCCGGTGTGCGGGAGCGGTGGGTGCGGTCGGGCGGGGTCGATCTGTGCGTGGCCGAGTCGGGCGACGCGGAGCGGCCCACGATCGTTCTCGTCCACGGCTACCCCGACAGCAAGGAGGTGTGGTCGGAGGTCGCCGGGCGGCTGGCCGGTGAGCACGGTTTCCATGTGGTGCTGTACGACGTCCGGGGCCACGGCCGCTCCTCCGCGCCGCGTCCCCTGCGCGGTGGCTTCACGCTGGAGAAGCTGACGGACGACTTCCTGGCGGTGGTGGACGCGGTGAGCCCGGACGAGCCGGTTCATGTCGTCGGCCACGACTGGGGGTCGGTCCAGGCATGGGAGTTCGTCACCGTGGCGCGTACCGAGGGCCGGATCGCCTCCTTCACCTCGATGTCGGGGCCGTCGCTCGACCATCTGGGCCACTGGCTGCGGCGGCGGGCCGCGCGCCCCACGCCCCGGGGGCTCGCCCAGTTGCTGGGCCAGGGCGCCCGTTCCTGGTACGTGTACGCGCTGCATACGCCCGCCCTGCCCGAACTGGCCTGGCGCGGACCGCTCGGCCGGGCCTGGCCCGGGTTGCTGGCCCGGCGGGAGAGGCTGTCCGGTGACGGGTATCCGACGCCGTCGCTGCCCGACGACGCGGCGCACGGCGCCTGGCTCTACCGGGACAACATCCGGGCCCGGCTGTCCCGGCCGCGCCGGGACGCGTACGCGCACTGCCCGGTCCAGCTGATCACGCCCGCCGGGGACCCGTATCTGTCACGGCGGGTCTACGACGGCCTGGAGGAGTGGGTGCCCCGGCTGACCCGCCGGTCGCTGGCGGCCGGGCACTGGATACCGCGGACCAGGCCCGACCAGTTGTCGACGTGGATCGCCGACTTCGCCCGTGCCCATGAGGACAGCCCCACGGGCACGGCGGGGACGGCGGTCGGCCCGGCGCCCGCGTCCGGGCCGTACGCCGAGCGGTTCGGCGGGCGTCTGGTGCTGGTGACGGGCGCGGCGAGCGGTATCGGACGGGCGACGGCGTTCGCCTTCGCGGAGGCGGGCGCACGGGTGGTGGCCGTGGACCGGGACGCCGAGGGCGCGGCGCGGACGGCCGAGCTGGCCCGGCTGATCGGCGCGCCCGAGGCCTGGTCCGAACAGGTCGACGTCGCCGACGAGACGGCGATGGAGAAGCTGGCGGAGAAGGTGGCCGGGGCGTACGGGGTGGTGGACGTCCTCGTCAACAACGCGGGGATCGGGATGTCGGGACCGTTCCTGGAGACCTCGTCGGACGACTGGCGGAAGGTCCTCGACGTCAATCTGTGGGGGGTGATCCACGGCTGCCGGCTCTTCGGCCGGCAGATGGCCGACCGCGGCCAGGGCGGCCATATCGTCAATATCGCGTCGGCGGCGGCCTATCAGCCCTCCAAGGCGCTGCCCGCCTACGGGACGTCGAAGGCGGCCGTGCTGATGCTCAGCCAGAGCCTGCGGGCCGAACTGGCGGGGCGGGAGATCGGGGTGACGGCGATCTGTCCGGGCATCGTGAACACGGGCATCGCGTCCACCGCGCGGTTCACCGGTGTTGACGCGGCCGAGGAGCAGCGGCGGCGGCGCAAGTCGGCCCGGTTGTACCGCCTGAGGAACTACCCGCCGGAGAAGGTGGCGGACGCGATCCTGCGCGCGGTGGTCCGCAACAGCGCCGTGGTCCCGGTGACGCCCGAGGCGCGCGGGGCGCTGCTGATGTCCCGGTTCGCGCCGAGGATGCTGCGCGGGGCGGCCCGTCTGGAGCCGCCCCTGTGACATCGGCGGGCGGAGTCGGGTCGGGGACGGGTGTCCCGAGGGCGCGGAGAGGGGGGTCGACATGGCGGAGCGGCCGGTCGCCGAGTACCGGATCGAGGATCTGGCACAGCTGAGTGGTGCCACGGTCCGGACGATCCGGGCCTATCAGGACCGGGGGCTGCTGCCGAGGCCGGAGCGGCGGGGGCGGTCGAATGTGTACGGCTCCGCCCACCTCGGGCGGCTCCGGCAGATCGCCGATCTCCTCGACCGCGGCTACACCCTGGCCTCGATCAAGGAGTTGCTGGAGGCGTGGGACACCGGGCGCGGGCTGGGCGGGGTGCTCGGTCTGGTCGCGGAGGTCCGGGGGCCGTGGACGGACGAGGAGCCGACCCGGGTGACCCGGGCCGAGCTCGCATCGGCGTTCGGCGGCGGCCCCGACGAGCGGTCCGTGGCGGACGCGATCGAACTGGGGGTGCTGGAGGCGGTGCCCGGGGAGGAGGACGTGTTCCTGGTGCCCAGTCCCCAGGAGCTGGCGGTGGCGGCAGAGTTGCACGCCGCCGGGGTGCCGCTGTCGGCGATAGCGGGGCAGCTGCGGGACGTTCGCGGACAGGTGGAACATATCGCGGCGGGTTTTCTGGAGTTCACGACGGAACACCTCTTCGCCCGCTGTCTCGGTGCCGGGCCGCCGGACGAAGCGGAGGCGACCGAGGCGGCGGCGTTGGTCCGCCGGCTCAAGCCGCTCGCCCAGCAGACCGTGGACGCCGAACTGGCACGGGCGATGAGGATGTTCGCGACGCTCCGGCTCCACCACCAGCCGACGGATCCGCCACAGCCCGCGGAGCCGTCCGGACCGCCGGACCGGATACCGGTATCCCTTCCCGCCGCCACGATCCGGGCCGTACGAGAGCTGGTTGGCGCGGAGCACATAGCCGCGTTCATCACGGCAGCAGCCGAACGGGAAGTGCGGAAACGAACCTTGGACGCCCTGACGGCAAAAACCCGTCCACCCAAGGGACTTGGGTAAAAAGCCCATCACAGAGGCCAGTTGTCCACAGAATCGCCAATTAGCCTGTGGATAACTCATGTTGGCTGTGGATCAAACCTCGATGTCCCCGGAATTTCGGTGGCGGACGCCCGCTCGATCGGACCACCCGCCGGGGACGTCCCGCCCTGCCGATGAAAGTCAGATCGCGATGAGTCGTACGCGGTTACCGCACAGCTTGGCCATGTCGTCGACATCGGACGTGAGCATGACGACCGGGCCGGGCCGGCGGAGCGCCAGCTCGGCAACGGTGGCATCGATCGCATACTTGTGCCCGTGCAGGCCGGCCTCTTTCAGCAGCCCGGCCGCGGCTCGGGCTGCCTGTTCTGTCACCGCTTCCACCTTGACCTGGGAGAGGATCCAGTGCAGTCGAGGCATGTTCACCCGGGCATGCATGGCTTCCACGATGGTGTTGGCACAGACCACGAAGTCGGCCGCCATCGAATGGAAGGACCGGATCAACGCGAGCGCGTCCCGATCCTGCGTGATCCAGGCGGACAGCCCTTGGGAGTCCAGCACAACGGTCTCGAAGCGGTTGTTCACGCGGCGCTCGCCGGCTCCTGGTGCTCCGCCGCGCCAAAGATTCTGGCCCGGGCCGCGGCCAGCTCCTCTTCGGTGAAAGCGCCGTGCTCCTCCTCGTAGCGGCGCAGTTCCTCGCCGAGAAGCTGGTGCCTGATCTGACGGGCGACCGCCTCGGCGACATAGCCGGAGACGTTGTCCGTGAGCCTCTTCAGCTCGACCACCTGTTCGGTGGGGAGCGTGACCGTGATCCGAGTCGTTTCAGCCATGGAGTCAGCATACTGCAGTATGCGCACTCCTGCCGGGTTTCCTCCCGCCGGTGCACCCCCTGTCGGCGTGCTCCCGAACCGGGACCGTCGGCGTTCCTCGATGGCCGGAGTCCGGACGTAGGGTCGGTGAAATGCGACTGAGCACGGTGATCCTTCCCATCCATCGCTGGGCCGAAGGACGGACGATCTGGCAGCGGGCCGAGGAGCTCGGCTTCCATGCCGCGTACACCTATGACCATCTGACCTGGCGCGCCTTCCGGGACGGTCCGTGGTTCGGGGCGATACCGACCCTGACCGCCGCCGCCGCTGCCACCTCGCGAATCCGGCTCGGCACCCTGGTGACCTCCCCGAACTTCCGGCATCCGGTCACCCTCGCCAAAGAGCTGATGACCCTCGACGACATCTCCGGCGGGCGGCTCACGCTCGGTATCGGCGCGGGCGGGGACGGGTTCGACGCCACGGCGCTCGGGCAGGAGGCGTGGACGCCCCGGGAGCGCGCCGACCGGTTCGCCGAGTTCACGGCGGTGCTGGACCGGCTGCTCACCGAGCCCGCGGTCACCCATGAGGGCACCCACTACTCGGCCGTGGAGGCCAGGGCCGTACCCGGTTGCGTCCAGACGCCGCGGCCGCCGTTCGCCGTCGCCGCCGCGGGGCCGCGCGGCATGCGTCTTGCCGCCCGCTACGGGCAGGCGTGGGTGACCACGGGCGACCCGAAGACCGGCCGCACGGGGACGCCCGAGGAGTCCCGGGCGGCGATCGGCGCCCAGGTCGAGCGGCTGACGGAGATCTGCGCCGACGCCGGCCGCGACCCCGCCGGGCTCGACCGCGTCCTGCTGACCGGCTTCACCCCGGACCGCGGCACGCCCCTGGAGTCCCTCGACGCGTTCGTCGACTTCGCGGGCGCGCACTTCGCCCTCGGGATCGACGAGATCGTGATCCACTCGCCGATCCCGGACTCGGAGTTCGCCGCCGACCAGGCCGTCTACGAGAAGATCGCCTCCGACGCCCTGGCCCAGCTCCGCTGATCACCCCCGGGTCGCCCCGGGACCTCCGCCGGAGGACCGGGGCCCACCGGCCCGTACAGGTGTACGGGCCGGTGGGCGAGAATGCGTGTGTGACCCCTGCAACCGATCCCCTCAGCCCGTCCCCGGCGCCCACCCGGCTGATCGCCACGGACCTGGACGGCACCCTGCTGCGCGACGACAAGTCGGTCTCCACGCGTACCGTCGCCGCGCTCGCGGCGGCCGAGGAGGCCGGGATCGAGGTCTTCTTCGTCACCGGCCGCCCCGCCCGCTGGATGGACGTCGTCAGCGACCACGTCCAGGGCCACGGGCTCGCGATCTGCGCGAACGGCGCCGCCGTCGTCGATCTGCGGTCCGGCGGCACACTGCTGGCCGTCCAGCCGCTGGAGCGGGAAACGGCGCTCGGGGTCGTACGGTCGCTGCGCGCGTCGGCGCCCGGGACGACGTTCGGGATCGAGACCGCCGCGGGCTTCCACCACGAGGCGGGATATCCGACGCTGTACGAGGACGAGCCCGGGACCATCGTCGCCGAGGCCGAGAAGCTCCTCCTGGACGAGGTCGGCTCCGCGCCCGTACTGAAACTGCTGGCCCACCACGCGGCCACGGCACCCGACGCTTTCCACGCCCTCGCCCGCGAGCACACCGGAAGCCTCGCCTCCGTCACCCGGTCCAGCCCCGGCCCGCTGCTGGAGATCAGCGGCCCCGGGGTGAGCAAGGCCAGCACTCTGGCCCGGTGCTGCGCCGAGCGCGGGATCACGGCCGCGGAGGTCGTGGCCTTCGGCGATATGCCCAACGATGTGGAGATGCTCCGCTGGGCCGGGACGTCGTACGCGATGGGCAACGCCCATCCGGAGGTGATCGCCGCGGCGTCCGGGCGGACCGTCGCCAACAACGACGACGGTGTCGCCGTCGTCATCGAGCGGATCCTGCGCGAGCGCGGCTGACCCGCACACCGCCGGGTGGTCGGCCCGTGCCCGCTGCCGCCGGGTCAGCCCGTACCCGCTGCCGCCGACGAGATCAGCGGTACGCCCCGCGCCCGCAGCCATTCCGCCGGATCGACCCCCGACCCCAGATAGGGGGTGAGCCGCACCTCGAAGTGGAGATGCGGTCCTGTCGAGTTGCCGGTCGAGCCCGCGAGCCCGATCACCTGCCCGGCGCGTACCGGCTCTCCCCGTACGACCCCGACCGACGACAGATGCGCGTACTGCGTGTAATAGCCACCGGGATGCTGGACCACGATCTGGATCCCGAAGGCGCCCCCGCAGGACACCGTCAGCACCCGGCCCGCCCCCACGGACCGCACGGGGGCACCGATACCGACGGCGAAGTCCTGGCCCGTGTGGCGATGCGCCCACCGCGCGCCGCCGCTGCCGAATCCGGCGGAGAGCAGATACCGGTCGACGGGCGCCACCCAGGACGGTGAGGCATCGCCGCCCGGCGTTCCGCCGAGGGTTCCGTTGTTGATTCCGGTTCCGTCAGTTCGAGTTCCAGTTCTGGTTCCGGTTCCGGTGCCGGTTTTATCGGTCGCGGTACTGCCGGTTCCGTCGGCGCCGGCGCCGGGGCTTCCCGCCGTGAGCCGGGCCGGGCTCGGGCAGGTACCCGCCGCCGCCCGGCTCTGCGCCTCGCCCTGGAGGATCCACCGCGCCGCTTCGAGACGGGACTCCAGGCTCTTCTTCGACCGGGCGAGCCGCGCGGTCCGCCGCTCCAGCTCGTGCCAGGCCCGGCGCGCCCGGTCCTCGGCGTCCGACAGCCGCCGCTCCGCCGCCCGGGCCTGCGCGAGCAGCCGCTCGACCGCGGTCTCGGCCTGCCGGGCGACCCGCCGGCCGCGCATCAGATCGTCCGGGTCGCGGGCGAGCAGCAGCCCGGCGGTGACGGTGAGCTGACCGCCGGTGCGGTACTGGTCCCTGGCGACCGCGCCCACCTGGTCGAGGAGCGCCGCGAGTTCCGTACGGCGGTGGCCGAGCCGCTGCTGGAGCCCGAGGGCTGCCGACTGCAGGACGCCTGTCTCCCGCAGACTCCGCTCGTACGCGGCCGTGACCCCGGCCGTCTCGTCGAACAGCCGGGCCACCTCGGCGGAGGTCCCGGTGACCGGCCCGTGGACGGGACCGCCCGGGGCGCCCGAAGTCGGCGCGGAGTGGTCGGTACGGCCCGCGTCCGGGGCCGTACCGCCTTCTGCTCCGGGTTCCGCTTCCGGGTCCGGTTCTGATGGGGGACCGCCGTCCGGTGCGGCTTCCGACGACCCCGGATCCGTCCCGGCCGGGGACGCCCCCTCCTCACCGGAACCGCCGTCGGGCGCGCTCACGACGGCGACGACCCCACCCGCGGCACCGGTGCCGGTGCCGGTGCCGGCCCGGGCATCGGTCGCCCCGGCCACCGCCGGAGCGGGCGTCAGCAGCACGGACCAGATCACCACCACCGCGAGCAACGGCGACCGACGTCTTTGGCACATGCGTCGGATCGTCACCCGCCGGACGTTCGAATCCGGGGACCGCGGGGGGTCGTAGGGCCACCCGGACCAGCAAAACCCCTCGCCCCACGGACTCCGCCGCCCCGGGCAGGACACGGCAGGACACGACCCGCCGCCTACAGCGGCGCCTCCCAGCGGACCGTCGTGCCCCGGCCGTGCTCGCCGATCCCCGGCCCGCACGCACTCGACCCGCCCAGCGACTCGGCCCGCCGCGCCAGATTGCGCAGCCCGCTGCGCCGCCCCCCGTCGGGGATGCCGACGCCGTCGTCGGCGACCGTCAGCCGTACCCCATCGGATCCGTCGGGCAGCTTCACCGTCGCGTCCACGACGACATCGATCCGTGAGGCGTCGGCGTGCCGGAAGGCGTTCGACAGGGCCTCCCGCAGCGCCGCGATGAGGTTCTTCCCGGTCAGCTCGCCGACCAGGGCGTCCACCGGGCCGAGAAAACGGTGGCCGGGGGTGAATCCGAGCGGCACGGCCGCCATGTTGATCTCGCGCAGGACCCGGGTGCGCAACCCGGACGGCGCCTCCGCCGGGCCCTGCTGGAGCGCGAAGATGGCGGTACGGATCTCCTGAATGGTCACGTCCAGTTCGTCCACGGCCTTGCCGACCCCGTCCTGGACGGCGGGTACCCGGGACCGCCGCTGCGCGCCCTCCAGCATCATCCCGGTCGCGAAGAGCCGCTGGATCACCAGATCGTGCAGATCGCGGGCGATCCGGTCGCGGTCCTCGTAGACCGCGAGCCGCTCCCTGTCCCGCTGCGCCTCCGCCATGATCAGCGCCAGGGCCGCCTGGGCGGCGAACTGGGTGGCGAGGGTCCGCTCCGCCTCGGTGAACTGCCGGGCGCCCCGGGCCCTGGGCGTCGCCAGCGCCCCCAGCACCCGGCCGCCGCTCTGGAGCGGCAGCATCATGCACGGCCCGTACCGCCCGGCCCTGCGGGTGATCACCCGCGGATCGGTGGCCGCGTCGGCGACGAAGACCGGCTCCCCCGCGAGGAGTTTGGCGATCACCGGGCTCTCCGGGGGCATCACCTCGCCGAGGGCCGTCGCGAGCTGGTCGGACGCGACCGCGACGATCTCCAGGCCGCCCTCTTCGGCGGGGAGCAGTACGATCCCGGCCGCCGCGTCGGCGAGCCGCCGGGCCTGTTCGGCGACGACGGTCAGCGCGTCCTCGGCGTCACCGCCGGAGAGGAGGGCGGTGGTGACCGCGACGGAGCCGTCGATCCAGCGCTCCCGCTGGCGGGCCGCCTCGTACAGCCGGGCGTTGCCGATGGCGATACCCGCCTCGGTGGCGAGGACGCGGACCATGTGGAGGTCGTCGTCGTTGAACTCGGCCCCGCCGCGCTTCTCCGCGAGATAGAGATTGCCGAAGATCTCGCCCTGGACCCGGATGGGGACGCCCAGGAAGGTCCGCATGGGCGGATGGCCGGGCGGAAATCCGGCCGCGCGGGGGTCGGAGGCCAGATCGGCGAGCATCACGGGGGCCGGATCGTGGATCAGCGCGCCGAGGAGGCCCCGGTGGCCGTCGGGCCGGTGGCCGATCTCGGCGGCGGTCTCCTCGTCGATGCCGTGGGTGACGAAGTCGGAGAGCCCCCGGCCCTCCTCGTCCACGACGCCGATCGCGGCATAGCGGGCGTCGGCGAGTTCGGCGGCGGTCTCGCAGATCCGGTCGAGGGTCGTATGGAGTTCGAGGCCGGTACCGACGGACCGCATCGCCTCCAGCAGCTGGGGGACCCGGGCGGTCAGCTCGGTGGAGAGCCCCTGGAGGCTGCGGGTGGCCCGGGTCGCGGCCTCCAGCGGATCCCGCCGGACCCCGTCCGGCGCGTCGTCGGGCGCGTCGTCCGGCGCGTCGTCGGGCTCTGTCGGGGCCGCGTCGGGAGCTGTCATGACCTTGAGCCTAGTAATTCCTATTTGCCGAGAAAAGTCGGCTCTCCCGGCGACGGGCCGCCCGGCCCACCGAACTCGCCGGGCGCCCGCTCACACCGCCGCGCCCGCCGGTTCCACCCGTGTCGCGGCCATGGCGTCCGTCTCGCGCTCCCGCTCCAGCATCCGCCGCAGGGGTCCGTCGGCCGCCACGAGTTCGGCGTACGGGCCCCGCTGGGCGATCCGGCCCTCCGCCAGCACCACGACCTCGTCCACCGCGTCGAGCCCCGTCAGCCGGTGGGTGATCAGTACGGTCGCCGCGCCCCGTGCCGTCCGTCCCTCGGTGGCCGTCAGCAGATCCGCCGTCAGCGCGTCGGCCGTCGCCAGATCGAGGTGTTCGGCGGGCTCGTCGAGGACCAGGACGGGGAAGTCGGCCAGGAGGGCGCGGGCCAGGGCGAGCCGCTGCCGCTGTCCCCCGGAGAGCCGGGCGCCGTGCTCCCCGACCAGGGTGTCCATGCCCCGGGGGAGTCCGTCGACCCAGTCCAGCAGCCGGGCGGCGGCGAGAGCCCGCCGCAGTTCGTCGTCGCTCGCGTCGGGTCGGCCGATCCGCAGGTTCTCGCGGACCGAGCTGTCGAAGACGTGGGCGTCCTGGGCGCAGAGCCCGACGAAGCCGCGGACGGTGTCCCCGTCGAGGTCGTGGGCGGCGGTTCCGCCCAGCGTGTACGTCCCCCCTACGGCTTCGCCCCCGGGACCCCCGGGACCCCCGGGACCGCCGGGACCGCCGTCGGAGATGTCGAGGAAGCGGAGCAGCACCTGCGCCAGGGTCGTCTTCCCGGAGCCGGACGCACCGACGACCGCGATCCTGGCACCCGCCGTGACGGTGAGGTCGATTCCGTCGAGCGCGTTCCGCTCCTGGCCCGCGTAGCGGGCCCGTACCCCGCGCAGCTCCAGCGGGAACGCCGTCGCGGGGGTCCGCGCCGGGCGTTCCGGATCGGGTACGGGGACGGGCGCGTCGAGCATCTCGTACACCCGCTCCGCGCTCCGGCCGACCCGCTGCCGGTACTGGACGGCCAGCGGCAGCCCGTTGACCGCCTCGAACGCGGCGAGCGGGGTGAGGACGACGACCGCGAGGGCGACGCCGTCGAGCCGCCCGTCGCGGACGGCCTGTACTCCGGCGAGCGCGACGAGGACGACGGTGAGACCGCAGGCGAGGGCCGTGAGCCCGGCGCCGAGCGCCGTGGCCGCGGCGCCCCGGGACGCGATTCCGGTGAGTCGCCGGTCGGCGTCCCGGACCGCGTCGGTACGGGCGCCGAGCGCCCCCGCGACGGTCAGTTCGGCGGTACCGCGCAGCAGATCGACGGTGCGGGTGGCCAGTACGCCCCTGGCGGGGGCCAGCTGGCGCTCGGCGCGGCGCGCCACCGCGCCGCTCAGCAACGGGACGAGGAGCCCGGCGGCCAGCAGTCCGGCGGCGAGCAGGGCCCCGGCCTCCGGCAGCAGCCAGACGGTGAACCCGACGGCGCCGACGCTCACCAGCAGCGCGGAGCCCGCGGGCAGCAGCCACCGCAGCCAGTAGTCCTGGAGGGCGTCGACATCGGTGACCAGCCGGGAGAGCAGATCTCCGCGGCGGGCACGGCCGAGGCCGGCCGGGGTGATCCGCTCGAGCCCGCGGTGGACGGCGACCCGCAGTTCGGCCAGCATCCGCAGCACCGCGTCGTGGGAGACCACACGTTCGGCGTAGCGGAAGACGGCCCGGCCGATCCCGAAGGCGCGGGTCGCGGTGACGGCGACCATCAGATGGAGGACGGGCGGCATCTCGGAGGCGCGGGAGATGAGCCAGCCGGAGACCGCCATGAGTCCGACGGCGGAGCCCAGCGCGAGGCTGCCCAGGAGCAGCGCCAGCCGGAACCGGCCCCGCTGCCCGGCGGCGGCCCGCCGGACCCGGGTGAGCGCGGGGACGCGTACGCCCCGTGCCGTCGTCCGGTCGTCGAGGGCGCCGGAGGTGTCGAAGGTGTCGAAGGCGTACGCGTCCACCGGCCGGTCCCGGTCCGGGGCGGTTCCCGTGCCGGTGCTCGTGCCGGTGCTCGTGCCGGTGCCCGCGTAGAGGCCGGTGGTGCCGACACCAGGCCGTTCGGGACCGGCCGCGGCGACCGCGACCGCGACCGGGACCGCGGCCTCGTCCCCGGCCGCGGACTCGCCTGCGGTACGGGTCAGGGACACCACCCGGTCGGCGACGGCGAGCAGCGCGGGGCGGTGGACCACCAGCAGGACGGTCCGCCCGGCGGCCAGCCGCCGTACCGCGGCGACGACCGTCTCCTCGGTGGCCCCGTCCAGCGCGGCCGTGGGCTCGTCCAGCAGCACCACGGGACGGTCGGCGAGGAACGCGCGGGCGAGCGCGAGCCGCTGCCGCTGTCCGGCGGAGAGCCCGTCCCCGTCCTCGCCGAGTACGGTCGCGGCGCCCTCCGGCAGCGCCCGTACGAAGTCGTACGCCCCCGCCTGCCGCAGGGCCTCCCGTACCGCCTCGTCGTCGGCGTCGGGGCGGGCGAGCCGGACGTTCTCGGCGATGGTGCCCGCGAAGAGATGGGGCCGCTGGGGCACCCAGGCGATCCGTTCCCGCCAGCGGTCGGTGTCGATCTCGCCGAGTGGGACACCGCCGACGGTGATCCGGCCCTCGGCGGGTTCGGTGAAACCGAGGACGACATCGAGCAGGGTGGATTTGCCGACCCCGCTCGGGCCGACCAGGGCGACGGTCTCCCCCTCGTCGACGACCAGGGACGCGGCGTCCAAGGACGGTTCGGTCCGGCCCTCGTGGCGGACCGTCACTCCGGTCAGCTCCAGCCGGACCGAGGCGGGGACCGGCCGGGTCCCGGTACGGCGCGGCTCGTTCTCCAGCACCGTGAAGATCTCCTCGGCGGCCGCCAGACCCTCCGCCGCGGCGTGGTACTGCGTACCGACGGTCCGGATCGGCAGATACGCCTCGGGCGCCAGGATCAGGATGACGAGCCCGGTGTAGAGGTCCATTCCGCCGTGGACCAGCCGCATACCGATGGTGACGGCGACCAGGGCGACGGAGAGGGTGGAGAGCAGTTCCAGCGCGAAGGAGGAGATAAACGCGATCCGCAGGGTCCGCAGGGTGGCCCGGCGGTACTCGGCGGTGATCGTACGGATCGACTCGGCCTGCGCCTTGGCCCGGCCGAACACCTTCAGCGTCGGCAGCCCCGCGACCACGTCCAGGAAGTGGCCCGACAGCCGGGAGAGCAGCCGCCACTGACGGTTCATCCGTGCCTGGGTGTACCAGCCGATCAGGATCATGAAGACCGGGATCAGCGGCAGGGTCACCACGATGATGGCCGCGGAGACCCAGTCCTCGGTGACGATCCGGGCCAGGACCGCCACCGGGACCACCACGGCCAGACCCAGCTGGGGCAGATAGCGGGCGAAGTAGTCGTCGAGGGCGTCGATACCCCGGGTGGCCAGCGCCACCAGGGACCCGGTGCGCTGGCCGCTCAGCCAGCCCGGACCCAGCTCGGCAGCCCGTTCCAGCAGCCGTCCCCGCAGCTCCGACTTGACCGCCGCGCTCGCCCGGTGGGCCGCCAGCTCGGTCAGCCAGGAGACCAGCGCCCGGCCGGCGGCGACGGCCGCGAGCAAGACGAGCGGGGTCATGACGTCCGAGACGCCGAACCCCTTCTCGAAGGCCCCGACCACCACCTCGGCGATCAGCATCGCCTGGGCGATGACCAGCGCCGCCCCGATCAGGCCGAGCAACACCACCGCGATCAGAAAGCGGCGGGTGGCGCGGGCGTAGCGGAGCAGACGCGGGTCGATCGGTTTCACGTGAAACATCCCCTGGAGACGAGGGTCGTGAGGAGGAAGAGGGTCGTGGCGTACGGGCTCATGGCTGTGGCTGTGGCTGTGCCTGTCACTGTGGCTACGGCGGTGGCTGTGGCCGTCAGTGCGCGTCGGCGATGTGCTGGGTGCCGATCCGCTTGCGGAAGACCCAGTACGTCCAGCCCTGGTAGAGCATCACCAGCGGTGCGGCGATCCCGGCGCACCAGGTCATGATCTTCAGGGTGTACGGGGTCGACGAGGCGTTGGTCACCGTCAGGCTCCACGCGTCGTTCAGCGACGACGGCATCACATTCGGGAAGAGCGTGAGGAAGAGCATCGCCACGGCGGCCACGATGGTCACCCCGGAGAAGGCGAACGACCAGCCCTCGCGTCCGGCCATGTTGGCCGCGATCCCGATCACCAGCGCCACCACCGCGACGGCCATGGCGACCAGGCTCGATACATCGCCCCGTGAGACCTGGGTCCAGCCCAGGAAGCCGAGGGCGAGTACGGCGGTGAGCAGCCCCAGCCGGGTGGCGAGGGCCCTGGCCCGGCCGCGGATGTCGCCGACCGTCTTGAGCGCCGTGAAGACCGCGCCGTGGAAGGTGAAGAGGCTCAGGGTGACCAGGCCGCCCAGGAGCGCGTAGGGGTTGAGGAGGTCGGCGACATTGCCGACGTACTCCATATCGCCGTCGATCTTCACCCCGCGGACGATGTTGCCGAAGGCCACGCCCCACAGGAAGGCGGGGATCAGTGAGCACCAGAAGATCGCGTGCTCCCAGTTGGTCTGCCAGCGGTCCTCGTCGCGCTTGTGCCGGTACTCGAAGGCCACACCGCGGACGATCAGGCAGAACAGGATGATCAGCAGCGGCAGATAGAAGCCGGAGAAGAGGGTGGCGTACCACTCGGGGAAGGCGGCGAAGGTGGCACCGCCGGCCGACAGCAGCCAGACCTCGTTGCCGTCCCAGACGGGACCGATGGTGTTGATCAGTACCCGCCGCTCCTTGCGGTTCCGGGCGAGCAGTTTGGTCAGTACGCCGACTCCGAAGTCGAAGCCCTCCAGGAAGAAGTAGCCCGTCCAGAGGAAGGCGATGAGTACGAACCAGACGTCATGGAGTTCCATGCCTCTGCAGCTCCTTCGGCCTCAGTAGGAGAAGGCCATCGGCCGGTCGGCGTCGCGCTCGTCGCCGCCGATCTTCGTGGGCGGGTTGAGATCGGCCTCGGTCAGCTCGGGCGGGCCCAGCTTGACGTACTTGACCAGCAGCTTGACCTCGATCACGGCGAGGACGGCATAGAGCAGGGTGAAGACGATCATGGAGGTGAGGACCTCGCCCTGGGAGACCCCGGGGGAGACCGCGTCCTCGGTACGGAGCACTCCGTAGACCACCCACGGCTGGCGGCCCATCTCGGTGAAGATCCAGCCCCAGGAGGTGGCGATCAGCGGGAAGGTCATGGTCCACAGAGCCGTGATCCAGTACCAGCGGCCGAAACGGGGGCCGAGGGCCTTCTTCCGGAAGAGGACCAGATTCGGTACCTCGTCCTCCCCGGTCCGCAGCGCCGCCGGGAGCAGGAACTTCTTCCGGGTCAGCCAGAGACCGAGCAGACCGAGGGCGAAGGACGCCATCCCGAAGCCGATCATCCAGCGGAAGCCCCAGTACGCGACGGGGATGTTCGGCCGGTAGTCGCCGGGCCCGTACTTCTCCTGCTCCATCTTGTTGATGTCGTTGATGCCGGGGACGTACGAGTCGAAGTCGCCGTTGGCGAGGAAGGACAGTATCCCGGGGATCTCCAGGGCGACCTTGTTGTGGCCCTCGTCCACATCCCCGTAGGCGAAGAGCGAGAACGGGGCCGGCGCCTCGCCGTCCCAGAGCGCCTCGGCGGCGGCCATCTTCATCGGCTGCTGCTTGAACATGACCTTGCCGAGGAAGTCACCGCTCACGGCGGTGAGCAGTCCGGCGGCGATCACGGTGACCAGGCCGAGCCGGAGCGATGTCCGCATGACCGGGATGTGCTTGCGGCGGGCCAGGTGGTACGCGGCGATGCCGACCATGAACGCGCCTCCGACCAGGAAGGCGGCGGTAATGGTGTGGAAGAACTGGGTTACGGCGGTGTCCTGCGAGAGCACCCGCCAGAAGTCCGTCAGCTCGGCCCGGCCCCGCTCCTCGTTGATGCGGTAGCCGACCGGGTGCTGCATCCACGAGTTGGCGGCGAGGATGAAGTAGGCGGAGAGCACCGTCCCGATCGCGACCATCCAGATACAGGCCAGATGGATCTTCTTCGGCAGCTTGTCCCAGCCGAAGATCCACAGACCGATGAAGGTCGACTCGAAGAAGAACGCGATCAGCGCCTCGAAGGCGAGCGGGGCGCCGAAGATGTCACCGACGAAGCGCGAGTAGTCCGACCAGTTCATCCCGAACTGGAACTCCTGGACGATGCCGGTGACCACACCCATGGCGATATTGATCAGGAACAGCTTGCCCCAGAACTTGGTCGCCTTGAGGTACTTCTCCTTCCCGGACCGGACCCAGGCGGTCTGAAGCCCCGCGGTGAGGGCGGCCAGGGAGATCGTGAGGGGGACGAAGAGGAAGTGGTAGACGGTGGTAATGCCGAACTGCCATCGCGCCAGGGTCTCCGGCGCCAGAGCCAAGTCCACGTCGTCATCTCCTTACATCGACGAGGTCGATCGGCAGTTTGCCTGATTAATCCCAGCCATCGCGGGATGAACGGGACACGCTTGTGAAAGCGTTCACATTCACATGAGATTATGGCTCATACGAAATCCGCACTGATGACCGGGGGGTACCTCTTGACGCGCGGAGCCGCCCCGGCTAGTGAGCACCCCGCCGCAGGGGCCCCGGGAGCCCCGGGAACCGTGCGGGCCGCGACCCCGGAAGCCCACGAACCCGCAAGCCCCTGAGCCCGGGAACGCCGACGGCCCGGACCCCTCTCGGGATCCGGGCCGTCGGAGGCCGATGCCGTACCGGCGCTACAGCGTCTTCACGAAGTCCGCCGCGACCCGCAGGAAGAGATCGTTCGCCTCGGGCTCGCCGATCGTGACCCGCGCGCCCTCACCCGCGAACGGCCGGACCACGACCCCCGCCTCGTCGCAGACCGCCGCGAACTCCGCCGTACGCTCCCCCAGCCGCAGCCAGACGAAGTTGGCCTGCGTCTCCGGCACGGTCCACCCCTGCCCGGCCAGGGCCTCGTACACCCGGGCCCGCTCGCAGACCAGCATCCCGACCCGGCCCAGCAGCTCGTCCTCCGCCCGCAGCGACGCGACGGCCGCGTCCTGGGCGAGCTGGGTCACCCCGAACGGCACCGCCGTCTTGCGCAGGGCCGCCGCCACCGGCTCACGCGCGATCGCGAAGCCGACCCGCAGCCCCGCCAGGCCGTACGCCTTGGAGAACGTCCGCAGCACCGCCACATTGGACCGCTCGCGGTAGATCTCCACACCGTCCGGAACCTCCTGGTCCCGGATGAACTCGCGGTACGCCTCGTCCAGCACCACCAGCACATCCGACGGCACCCGGTCGAGGAACCGCTCCAGGGCGTCCCGGCGGACCACCGTGCCGGTCGGGTTGTTGGGGTTGCAGACGAAGATCAGCCGGGTCCGCTCGGTGATCGCGTCGGCCATCGCGTCCAGATCGTGTCGCTCGCCCGCCGTCAGCGGCACCTCGACCGGGGTCGCGCCGCTGATCCGGGTGATGATCGGGTACGCCTCGAAGGAGCGCCAGGCGTAGATCACCTCGTCACCCGGGCCCGCGGTGGACTGGAGCAGCTGTTGGGCGACGCCCACCGAGCCCGTACCGGTCGCCAGATGCGTGAGCGGCACCCCGAACCGGTCCGCCAGCTCGGTGATCAGCCCCGTACACGCCATGTCGGGATAGCGGTTGAAGTTCTGCGCCGCCGCCAGAACGGTCTCCATCACGCCCGGGAGCGGGGGATAGGGATTCTCGTTGGACGACAGTTTGTACGCGACGGGCCCGGCGGCGGCCGCGGGCCTGCCGGGCTTGTACGTCGGAATTCCGTTCAGCTCGGCACGGAGCCTCGGGCTCGTCATCGGGCTCGTATCGCTCACCGCAGATCCTCCTCGTCCGTCCGTCCAAGGTCCGGCCGGAAAACCGGCCGGGGCCCAATACTGCACACCCTATGAGGATTCCCGTTCGAAGGGACCCCCACCGGATCAGGTCCGACGGGGTCCGGCGATCAACTCGGACAAGGGTTCGGAAAAACGGGGGGAGCGCTCGCGTTCGCGGCGCGCGCCTCTGGCTCGCTCCGTGGCGCGCGTCCCCCGTAGAGGTGAGTTGAGACCTCTTCGAGACCTTGATCCCAGGCCAGGCATCAGCCGCGGTACGCCTCAGCCGACCTATGAGTATCGAATAAGTTCCTTAAATTCCAAGGCAGTTGATGGTTTATGATCATGCAGAATCGTGCCTGTCAACGGGTGCATATGCGACCGGTCCCACCGCCCGCACGAGCCCTAATATCGGCACGCCATGACAGCAGCAGGGAAGCACCAGGTGAGCCGGACGGACACATCCCGCCGGGGAAACCGGCAAGGTCGGGCGGGCATCCGAGATGTCGCCGCCGCAGCCGGTGTCTCCATCACGACCGTCTCGGACGCGTTGAACGGGAAAGGCCGGCTCCCGGACGCCACTCGCAGACATGTCCGCGAGGTCGCCGACCGGCTGGGTTACCGCCCGTCCGCGGCGGCCCGCACCCTCCGTACCGGAAAGTCGGGGCTCATCGGCCTGACCGTGACGACGTACGGGGATGAACCTTTCACCTTCACGGAATTCGCCTACTTCGCCGAGATGGCGCGGGCGGCGACCTCCGCCGCGCTCGCCCGCGGCTACGCCCTGGTGATCCTGCCCGCCACCTCGCGCCACGACGTCTGGTCGAACGTCGCGCTCGACGGCACGGTCGTCATCGACCCCTCCGACCACGACCCGGTCGTCACCGAACTGGTCCGCCAGGGTCTGCCCGTCGTCTCCGACGGCCGCCCGGCCGGGACCCTCCCGGTGACCGCGTGGGTCGACAACGACCACGAGGCGGCCGTCCTCGATCTGCTCGACCATCTCGCCGACGCGGGCGCCCGCCGGATCGGGCTGCTGACCGGGACCACCACGGACACGTACACCCGGCTTTCCACGACCGCCTACCTCAACTGGTGCGAGCGGGTCGGCCAGGACCCGGTGTACGAGTCCTATCCGGCGCACGACCCGTGCGCGGGCGCCGTCGCCGCCGACCGGCTGCTGGCCCGCCCGGACCGCCCCGACGCGGTCTACGGACTCTTCGATCCCAACGGTACGGATCTGCTGGCCGCCGCCCGCCGCTACGGCCTGCGCGTCCCCGAGGACCTGCTCCTGGTCTGCTGCAGCGAGTCGACGGTCTACGCCACCACTGAGCCGCCCATCACGACCCTCTCGCTCAAACCCCGGCGGATCGGCACCGCCGTCGTCCAGCTGCTCATCGACGCCATCGAGGGCATCGACGAGGACCGTCCGGTCGAGCAGGTGATACCGACGGAGCTGATCGTCCGGACCTCCTCGCAGCGCCGCTCGCCGCGGACCACCGTCAGCGCGCCGCGGTCGCCGTCGTCGGAGTAGGCGGGACGGGCGGAAGGGGCGGAACAGGCGGGACGGGCGGGACGGCCGGCGCGGGCGGATGAGGCCGAGCAGTCCGAGCGGGCCGAGCGGACCCGCGTCCGGACGATCACGAGCCGGCCGGGACCGGGCCCGACCCAGCCCCGGCCGAGCCCGACCAGTCCCGGCCGGTCCCGGCCGAGCCGGATTCGCCGGTGGTACCGGCGGACATCGGGACACCCCGGGAAGCCCCAATTGGTGCCCTATCGGGGCGAAAGAGTCGGCGACTCAGGGGGTACGACCGGATTCACCACCCCTGGTGCGTCACAGAGCGCGGAGCTCATTCCTATGATGGGCGGACGACACCGCGGACCACCCCGACCAGGCTGGGCCGAGAGGTGAACGGCGGCGCGACGGTGGTGGAGGGGTCGATGACTCAGGGGGCCGGTCAAGGACCCGTGGTGCGCACGGCGACGCTGCGCGATTTCCGCGTTCCGCCGTATGCGCAGATGCCCGTGGAGTCGTCTGGACCTCAGGACGACGAACGGCCGGAGGGCATCCCCGCGCCCCCCGGCGCGGAGGACACGGCTCCCCGGGCCGCGGCCCACCCGGAGCCGGTGGGGGAGCCCGCCCCGGCCCCTGCGACGGCCCCAGCCCCGGCCCCCGCGGCGCCCCAGGGCCACCACGGGGAGGCCTACCACCAGACGCCCGCGGCGTACCCCGTCCGGTCCGGCCATCCCGGCCACCCCGGCCACCCCGGCGACGCCGTACCCGAGGACGAGATGCCCGAGGGCTACACCCCCACCGAGCGCGATCTCCCGGTCATCAGCCGCGCCGAGCCCGCCGGGGCCGGAGCCGGAGCCGGAGCCGCCGAAGGCACCGGAGCCGTACCGCGTCCGGCGAGTGCCGAGCAGTCCGCGCCGGCCGAACTCGGCCCCCTCTACGTCGTCGGCGACGTCCACGGCTATCTCGACGAACTCGTCGCGGCCCTCGCCGCCCAGGGCCTGATCGACGCCGAAGGCAACTGGGCCGCGGGCAACGCCCGGCTCTGGTTCCTCGGCGACTTCACCGACCGGGGCCCCGACGGTATCGGCGTGATCGACCTCGTGATGCGGCTCTCCGCCGAGGCCGCGGCGGCCGGCGGCTACTGCAAGGCCCTGATGGGCAATCACGAACTGCTGGTGCTCGGTGCCAAGCGCTTCGTCGACACCCCGGTCAACTCCGGCGCGGGCACGGCCACCTTCCAGGCCGCCTGGCTGCTCAACGGCGGCCAGAAGTCCGATATGGACCGGCTCCAGGACGTGCACGTCCAGTGGATGGCCCGGCTGGACGCGGTCGCGGTCGAGGACGGCCATCTGCTGGTGCACTCCGACACCACGGCCTATCTCGACTACGGCCGCACCGTCGAGGACGTCAACGACAACATCCAGGACGTGCTCACCCGCAACGACGCCGACGAGTGCTGGGACCTGTTCCGCAAGATGACCAAGCGGTTCGCCTTCCGGGACGAGGAGAGCGGCCCGCCCGCGGTACGCGAACTGCTCGCCGCCTACGGGGGCACCAGGATCGTCCACGGCCACAGCCCCATTCCGTATCTGCTCGGCGAGGTCGGCACGGAGGCGGGCGAGGACGGCGACCGCCCGGTCGTCGAGGGTCCGCACCTCTACGCGGACGGGCTGGCGATCGCCATGGACGGCGGGGTCACGATGGCCGGGAAACTCCTTGTCGTCCGACTTCCGCTGGCCGACTGAGCCGACCGGGCCGGCTCCACACCGCGTTGACCTGCGTTTTGCCGCAACCCCCTGTCACCCCGTGCCGTAACGGCTCTACCATCTGCTTATCCGTTCCAGGCTCTCCTCCGTTTACGACCGGTTCCGTCCGCGTGCGGGCGGCCCGGCCCACGGAGCATCGGGGGACGCACATGAACAGCGCTCCGCACCTGCTGGGCGAGGACCGCGCCGAATACGAGCGGCTTCTCGACGAGACACTGCGCAACGCCCACGAACGACCGGATCTGGCCGCCGTGGGTGAGCGGCTGAACGCCACTCAGCTACGGACGATGGCGCTCAGGGCCACCACGATGATCACCGCGTCCGCCGCCCCGGAGTACGCGCACTACATCCGGATCCGCGAGGAGGCACGCTCCCCCTCGGCCCCGGACGACGGCCGGAACGACCCGCCGGACCTCGTCGGGGACGCCGACGGCGGCGGTGCCGGTCTCGGTGCCGTCCTCACCGTGCTCGCGCCGGTGCTCGCCGGAACGGCGGCGCTGATCTTCCTGCTCGTCGGCCATCTGCTGAAGATGCTCGACCCCGCCCCGTCCTTCGCCACCCCCCTGGTCTCGGCCGGCTGGTTCTTCGCCGCGGTGACGGCCGCCGCGATCCTGGCGGCTGCGGTCGGACTGCTGGTCACCGCGGTCCGCAACAGCGCGACCCAGGTGGCTTCCGAGGAGTTCTCGGAGGAGCTTCCGGACGAGGTGGCACGTGCCAAGGACGCCTGGCTCCACGCCGTACTGGAACGCGGTCTGCTGCCGTTCCTGCGGATGGCGCTGGAGGAGCCCGATGTCGATCCGCTCTCGGCGGCCCGGGCCCGGCCGGTGAGCCGGATCCCCAAGGTCGGCTACGACAGCCCGGACTTCTCCAGCCCGAGTGAAGGCGCCACGGCCGGGCCGCGGCCGACCTTCAGCAGCCCCGAGTTCACCAGCCCCGACTTCGGCGGACCGGAGCACCGTCCGGAGTGACCGGACGGTGCCCTCGTATGCCCTCCTATGCCCTCAGATGCCCCCGGATGCCCTCGAACGGTGTGACCGGACGGTGCGGCCGGACGGTGCGGCCCGTCCCGGTCAGTCGGCCAGCGGCAGATAGACCCGGCTGCCGCTCGCCGCGAACTCCTTGGACTTCTGGAGCATCCCCTCGGCGATCTCCGTATCGCTCGCCCCGTCCACCGCCGCCGCATCCCCGCCGAACTGCTCGGCGATCGACCTGCTGATCTTCATGGAACAGAACTTGGGCCCGCACATGGAACAGAAGTGGGCCGTCTTCGCGGGCTCGGCGGGCAGCGTCTCGTCGTGGAACTCACGGGCCGTGTCCGGGTCGAGCGCCAGATTGAACTGGTCCTCCCAACGGAATTCGAAGCGCGCGTCGGAGAGCGCGTCGTCCCACTCCTGGGCGTCCTGATGCCCCTTGGCGAGATCCGCCGCGTGCGCCGCGATCTTGTAGGTGATGACCCCGGTCTTGACGTCGTCCCGGTTGGGCAGCCCGAGATGCTCCTTGGGCGTGACGTAGCAGAGCATCGCCGTGCCCCACCAGGCGATCATGGCCGCCCCGATGCCCGAGGTGATGTGGTCGTAGGCGGGCGCCACATCGGTGGTCAGCGGACCGAGGGTGTAGAACGGCGCCTCCTCACAGATCTCCTGCTGGAGGTCGATGTTCTCCTTGATCTTGTGCATGGGGACATGACCGGGGCCCTCGATCATCGTCTGGACGTTCATCCGCTTGGCGATCCGGTTCAGCTCACCGAGCGTGCGCAACTCCGCGAACTGCGCCTCGTCGTTGGCGTCCGCGATCGAGCCCGGCCGCAGGCCGTCGCCGAGGGAGTACGTGACGTCGTACGCCGCGAGGATCTCGCACAGCTCCTCGAAGTTCTCGTACAGGAACGACTCCCGGTGGTGCGCCAGGCACCAGGCCGCCATGATCGAGCCGCCGCGCGAGACGATGCCCGTCTTGCGGCGGGCGGTCAGCGGTACGTACCGCAGCAGCACACCCGCGTGCACGGTCATGTAGTCGACGCCCTGCTCGGCCTGCTCGATCACCGTGTCCTTGTAGATCTCCCAGGTCAGCTCCTCGGCCCGGCCGTCGACCTTCTCCAGCGCCTGGTACAGCGGCACGGTGCCGATCGGGACGGGGGAGTTGCGGAGCACCCACTCGCGGGTGGTGTGGATATTGCGCCCGGTGGAGAGGTCCATGACCGTGTCGGCGCCCCAGCGGGTCGCCCAGGTCATCTTCTCCACCTCCTCCTCGATGGACGAGGTGACCGCGGAGTTGCCGATGTTGGCGTTGACCTTCACCAGGAACCGCTTGCCGATGATCATCGGCTCGATCTCCGGGTGGTTCACATTGGCCGGCAGCACCGCCCGGCCGGCGGCGATCTCCTCCCGTACGACCTCGGGGGAGACGTTCTCCCGGACCGCCACGAACTCCATCTCGGGGGTGATCTCGCCCCGGCGGGCGTAGGCGAGCTGGCTCACCGCCCGGCCGTCGCGGCCCCGGCGCGGCTGGCGCGGCCTGCCGGGGAAGACCGCGTCGAGATTGCGCAGTCCGCCGCGCGGGGACGTGTGCTTGATCCCGTCGTCCTCGGGGCGCACGGGACGGCCCGCGTACTCCTCGGTGTCCCCGCGGGCGGTGATCCAGTTCTCCCGCAGCGGTGCCAGACCGCGGCGTACATCGGTCTCGACGGTGGGGTCCGTGTACGGGCCGGAGGTGTCGTACAGCGTGACGTCCCGGCCGTTGGTGAGGTGCACCTGACGGACCGGCACCCGGACGTCCGGGCGGGAACCCGTGACGTACCCCTTGTGCCAGCCCGGCGTGCGTTCGCCGTCGAGCGCCGGTTCGACGACGGCAGGCGTGCGTGCATCCTGAACGGTCATGAAGACCTACTCCCTACGCCGGCATTACCCGGTAACAGGTTCGGCGGTCGACGCAGCGGATCCCGTGGACGGCGTCCCGGGGCGTACACCTGGTTCGTGTATCGCCCGGCGACGTGTCGACGGAGGTCAGCGCCCTCTCAGCCCGGTGCTCCGAGCTCCCGCGTGTGCAAAGGTGACACCAACGCTAGCGCCAATTCTGGCGTGCTGAACAGGGGCCCCCGCCCGTTCTTGCGATGATCGGTCGGTGACGTCATCAGCGCCCGGCCCTCAACGGGGTCCCGATTCCCGGTACACGTACGGCTCCGCGGACGGCGGTGACCAGGGGTACGTTCCCGGCCACGGCCCCGCGCCGCCGCACGCGCACGACCACGACCACGGCCCCGCCCGGACCCACGACCACACCCCCACCCACGGCCACGGCCACGAGCACAACCACGCACCGGCACCGACACCGCCCCCGGTCCCGGTCCCGCCCCCCGCTCCGGCGGAGGATGAACACGGCCGGGGTCAGGGCCACGGGCACGGGCACGGGCACTCCCATGGCCATTCCCATGGGCATTCCCATGGGCACGGGCCCGCCGCGCCCGCGTCACGGCAGCTGCGCCGGGTGATCGCCGCGGTGCTGATCCCGTTCGCCGCCGCCGTCGCCGTGGGTATGGCGATCCTCTGGCCCGGCGCCGACCCCGGCCATGAGCGCACCGGCGTCGGTTTCGACCGGCAGACCGAGTCCGCGACCGTGGCCAGGCTGGAGAAGGTCGACTGCAAGTCCGTCAACGCCGCCCCGGCGGCACCGAGCGGTGACACCGCCGCGCCCCAGGGGGGCAAGGCGGACGCGGCACGGAGCAGCACGTGCGAGAAGGCGACGATCGAGATCACCAGCGGTCCGCACAAGGGCCGCACCTTCGGCGAGATCGTCCAGCCGGACGCGACACGGAAGCTGGAGCGGGGGCTGGAGGTCGTGGTGGCGTACTCCCCCGGCGCGCCCCGCGAACTCCAGTACTCGGTGATCGATGTGAACCGCCGGATGCCGCTCGCCGTCCTGGCCGGGATCTTCGCCCTGGCGGTGGTGCTGGTGGGACGGATGCGCGGGCTGATGGCGCTGGTGGCACTCGCCGTCTCCTTCGGCGTGCTGACGCTCTTCATCCTCCCGGCGATCCTGGACGGCTCCAATCCGCTGCTCGTGGCGGTGGTCGGGGCGAGTGCGATCATGCTGATCGCGCTCTACACCTGTCATGGCATCACCGCCCGTACCTCGGTCGCCGTCCTCGGCACGCTGATCTCGCTGCTGCTGATCGGACTGCTGGGCTCGATCTTCATCGGCTGGTCCGTGCTCTCGGGCAACACGGACGACAACACCGGTCTGATCCATGGGCTCTACCCCGAGATCGATATGAGCGGGCTGCTGCTGGCCGGGGTCATCATCGGGTCCCTCGGGGTGCTCGACGACGTGACGGTGACCCAGACGTCGGCGGTGTGGGAGCTGCGTCAGGCGAATCCCGGGATGGGTCCCCGGGCGCTGTACGGGGCCGCGATCCGGATCGGCCGGGACCACATCGCGTCCGTGGTCAATACGCTCGTCCTCGCCTACGCGGGCGCGGCGCTGCCGCTGCTCCTGCTGTTCAGCATCGCGCAGAGCAGCATGGGGGCCGTCGCCAACAGCGAGTTGGTGGCGCAGGAGATCGTCCGGACCCTCGTCGGCTCGATCGGTCTGGTGGCCTCGGTGCCGGTGACCACTGCGCTGGCGGCGCTGGTGGTCTCGGCGGACGGGGCACGTGCCACCGCCGCGGCCGGAGCCGCCGCACCGGGCACGGGCGGCGTCGGTGGCGGTGGCGGTGGCGGTGGCGGCAGGGGAGGCCGGTCGAAGGGCCGCCGCCGCAAGCGGTAGCGGCCCCGGCCGGGCCGGCGATTCCGTTCGTACGGCTCCGTTCGTACGGTTCCGGCCCGGCGCGGCTCCGTTCGTACGGTTCCGGCCCGGCGCGGCTCCGTTCGTACGATTCCGTTCGTACGGCTCCGGCCCGGCGCGGCTCCGTTCGTACGGCTCCGTTCGTACGGCTCCGGCCCGGCGCGGCTCCACCGGCGCGCGCTACCCCGCGTTCTCCTCCGCGAGGATGCTCCGCAGCACCTGGTCCAGTTCGGCCCCGGAGTCCACGTGCGCCTGCTCCTGGCCGAGCGGTACGAGCCGGTCCGTACGGTCGAGGAAGGCCACGATCGGCGCGGCGCTCACCTGGAACAGCGCCTCCTCGTCGCAGACCCGGAGCCGGATCGCCACATCGGCCAGTTCGTCGGGGCCGAGCGGTGTGATGTGCACATCGCCGTCCCCGCTCGGCCCCACGATCCCGTCGAGCAGCAGATCCCGGCCGAAGGCCCAGCTCACCGGCGCGTCCCCGGGCAGATGGAAGGTCATCCGCACGGCGTACGGATCCGCCGCCGCGTACCGGAGCTCCACCGGGATCCGGAACGACAGCTCCTCGGAGACGAGGAAGCTCATCAGGACCTCGGCCTGGACCGACTCGTGCATCGTGTACCCCGCAGTGACGAAAGCCCGGATAGGGCCTGGTGGCAGCCTTCTTGACGAAGCCTGGCGAAACGGGTCAGGAAGGATTCCCCTGACTCTCTCCTTGCAATCGTGCGTTATGTGACCGCGAGACTACAAGGAGTGATTCCTTCATGTGCTGATAGAGACGGCGAGTGAGCCGAGGAGACCGCCAACTCGCGTCCGGAACGGCTCGATCGACGGAGGTAATCGTTCCTCCTGATCGAGCGGGACGGATCTCGCCGTCGTCACCGCCGTGCCGGCACCCGGTCCGCTGCCGCGACGATTCTGCACAGGCCGCAAGGGGGTTCCTGGCTCGCCGGAGCCGAGCCTTCCGAGCGCGTCACCGAGGACGGGAACCCCTCGTTCGCGGTGGAGACGGCCCTCATGGGCGAGCGTGCGCAGCACGTGATACGCGGCGGAAGCGCCGCCGTTCGTCGTGGCCACGGATCACCCCCAGGCAAGGTGGCGGGGCGGCGCCCCGCCCGCGGGGGCCGTCCCCGTGCGATCGCCCGCCGCGGCGCCCGGATCCCCTGACCCCGTCCGGCCTCCCCGGCCCGTCCTGCGGAGACCCGAAACGGACTCCGGCGAGACGGCGCCGAGCGGCCCCGGAGGGGCGCTCACAAGCGTGCGAAAGGGCGCACTAGGGGTGGTGAATCCGCGTACCCGGCGGCGGACTGCCACTGTAATGGCCATTCAACCGTCTGTAACCGGGTAAGGCCCCGGGTTCCCCCGGCCGGGTTAACGGCCTTACCCGGTCGCGGTCGGCTACCAGCCCCCGCGGGAGTTCGACGACCCCTTGAACTTTCTGACGACGAACACCAGTGCGCAGACGAGGGCGACCAGCGCCAGCACCTTGAAGAGCAGACCGATCAGGATCCCCACGACGTTCGCGATCAGCCCGCCGAAGACCAGCAGGGCCAGTACCGGCGCGACGACCCACTTCACCCACCACGGAAGCCTCGCGGCGATCTCCCGTACAGCCATCGGTCCTACCTCGTCTCCCTGGTGATGTTCCGCGGCCTTCCAACGCGTTGGAACGCGTTCGAACGCCTTCCAACGCCTTCCACGACGTTCTTCGGTCAACCATCGGTCGACCGCATTCCCGCCCTCGATGCTAAGCGGGCGGGCGGCGCGACGGGGTCCGTCGGGCCCCCGGTCTCCCCTGAACGACCCCCTAGGGATCACCGGCCCCGGTCTCCGCTCCCGGGTGGAGACGGCGGTCCCGCCCCCGCCGGTTCAGGCCTCGGGTGGCGAAAAGACCACCATGACCCGCAGATCCTCGGTGATGTGGTGGAACTTGTGCGGCACCCCGGCCGGCACATAGACGACACTGCCCCGGGCGACCGGGGTCGTCTCCGTCCCCACGGTGATCGCCGCCCGGCCGCTGACGACGAAGTACACCTCGTCCTGGCCGTGCGGCTGCTGGGGATCGAGCGCCCCGGCCTCGAGGGCGTACAGGCCGACCGACATATTCCGCTCGCGCAGGAACTGGAGGTACGCGCCGTCGTTGGCGGCGCGCTCCGCCTCCAGTTCGTCCAGCCGGAATGCCTTCATCGTGCTCCGCCCCTGCTTCCGTCCCGATCACGCCTGTCACGATCACGTCTGTCACGATCAGACACAGGAAGATTTTCCCAGTCAAGGGGCGGAGGCGGGTCGTGGACGCGGGTATCGGAGACGGGACCAGGGCGGTACGGGCGGGGCTGCCCGAACCGGTGAAGTACGAGCCGACCCTGCCGGGCCCGGCCTTCGCCGCCCATTTCCATCTGCCCGGCGAACCCACCGGCCCCTACACCTACGGACGGGACTCCAATCCCTCCTGGACCCTGCTGGAACGGGCCATCGGGGAGCTGGAGGCCCCGGGTGAGGACGTCGACACCACGGTCTTCGCGTCGGGCATGGCGGCGGTTTCGGCCGTGCTGTTCTCCCGGCTGCGCGCCGGTGACGCGGTGGTGCTGCCCAGCGACGGCTACCAGGCGCTGCCGCTGGTGCGCGACCAGTTGGAGGCGTACGGCATCGAGGTGCGGACCGCGCCCACCGCGGGCGACGCCCAGTTGTCGGTCCTGGAAGGGGCCCGTCTGCTGTGGATCGAGAGCCCCTCCAATCCGGGGCTCGACGTCTGCGACATCCGGCGGCTGGTCCGGGTCGCGCATGCCCGGGGCGCCCTGGTCGCCGTCGACAACACGCTGTCCACGCCGCTCGCCCAGCGACCGCTGGCGCTGGGCGCCGACTATTCGGTGGCCAGTGACACCAAGGGCATGACCGGCCACGGCGATCTGCTGCTGGGCCATGTGACCTGCCGCGACGCCACCCTGGCGGCGGATGTGCGGCGCTGGCGGAAGGTCGTCGGGGCGATTCCCGGGCCGATGGAGAGCTGGCTGGCCCATCGGTCACTGGCCACCCTGCATCTGCGGATCGACCGGCAGTGTGCCAACGCGCTGGCCCTGGCACAGGCGCTCGGCGAGCGCCCCGAGGTGACCGGACTGCGGTATCCGGGCCTGCCGACCGACCCCTCGTACACCCTGGCCAACCGGCAGATGCGGCGGTACGGCGGGGTGCTCTCGTTCGTCCTGCCCGACCGGGACCACGCCGAACGCTTCCTCGACGCGCTGCGGCTGGTGGACGACGCCACCAGCTTCGGCGGGGTGCGGTCGTCGGCCGAACGGCGCGGGCGCTGGGGCGGGGACGCGGTCCCGGAGGGCTTCATCCGGCTCTCGGCGGGCGCCGAGGACACCACCGATCTGGTGGCGGACGTCCTCCATGCCCTCGAAGAAGCCGCCGAAACCGCCGAAACCGCCTGAGCCGATGAAGCCACCGAAGCGACCGGCTGACGGCGGGCGGCGTGAGGCCGGGCACGGGCGCAGGCACGGGCACGGGGCCGTAGTCGGACGGTCCGAGCCTCCCCCCTCGTGGCTCGGACCGCCCCGGTTCCTCCCCGGGGAACCGCCCCACAAGGCTAGTTGACTCTGCGTCAGTGTCCAATCACAGTAACGACAGCGGCCTATCGACTTATTTATCGTTGTCCGATCCGCGGACACCGTCGCCGGGAGGTGCTCGATATGGATCTGGCCCTGCTGCGGACGTTCGTCACGGTGCACCGGGCCGGTTCGTTCACCCGGGCCGCGGCCCTCCTGGGCCTCTCCCAGCCCGCGGTGACCGGCCAGATACGCACACTGGAACGCCAGTTGGGCAAGCCGCTCTTCCTTCGGCAGGCCAGGGGGGTCACCCCGACCAGCGTCGGCGACGAACTCGCCCATCGGGCCGCCCCGCATCTGGACGCCCTGGTGGAGATCGCCGAATCCGGTCTCGACGAGGAGGCGGGCGTACGGACCCTGCATCTGGTGGGGCCACCGGAGTTCATCTCCTTACGGGCCCTGCCCGCGCTCACCCCGCTGCTCTCCCAGGGGCTGGCGCTGCGGGCCTCGTTCGGAAAGGCCGAGGAGTCCCTGGACGGCCTGGGGGCCGGCCACCACGACCTCGCCATCACCACGGCCCGGCCACGCGGCGGGCTGTTCGCCGCGACCCCCCTCTGCGACGAGGAGCACATTCTGGTCGCCTCGCCCCGCTGGGCGGCCCGGCTGGGGCCCGATGTGCTGCGCGGCGGCCGGGTGCGGCTGGAGCAGTTACCGGTCGTCGAGGTCCATGAGTCGCTGCCGCTGGTCTCCCGCTACTGGTCCACCGTCTTCGAATCCCCGCCCGCGGCCGCGGGCGCGGTCATCGCCCCCGATCTGCGGGCGGTCCTGGACGCCGCCGCCGCGGGCGCCGGGCTCGCCGTACTGCCGCGTTATCTGTGCGAGGACGCGCTGGAACGGGGCCGGGTGGTCCCCCTGCTCGATCCGCCGGTGCCCCCGTTGCGGACGTATTTCCTGGTCGTACGGGCCGGGACGCTGGCGCTGCCGCATATCTCCCGGGCCCATGAGTGGCTGATGCGCGCCGCCGCCGACTGGTGACCCGAAGCGCCGACGGACCCCGGTCTCCCGCCCCGCGGCGACAGCCCGGGGAGTTTCAGAGCGCCCCGTACGGGCCAAAGTCCAGACATGACCGAACGTCCCGTGGTCAAGCGCACCGCACGCGCCGTCCTGCTCGACGGCGACGATCTGATCCTGATCAAGCGCACCCGGCCCGGAGTGGATCCGTACTGGCTGACGCCCGGCGGCGGGGTCGAGCCCGGGGACGCCACCGTCGTCGACGCGCTGCACCGCGAGGTGGACGAGGAGTTGGGCGCCAAGATCACCGATGTGGTGCCCTGCTTCGTCGACACCGTGGAGCACATCGGAGACGGCGGGGTGACCGGTGTGAAGGTGCAGCACTTCTTCGTCTGCCGGCTGGCGTCCATGGATCCGGCACGACGGCACGGCCCGGAGATCGAGGAACCCCGGGGCGAGTACGAGATCGTCCGGGTCCCCTTCAGCCGGATGGGGATCGCCGGGGTCCATCTGGTCCCCCTCTCCCTGCGCCACTACCTCGACGGCAATATCGAGGGAGTACGCGCACTGCACTCTCCGGACCTGGGCTGACACCCCCGTCCGGCCATCGCGGCCGGAGGCGGCTACCTCCGCTCGCGTACGGGCGGTTACTTCCCCGGTGGGACGCCCCGAGCCACCCCGAACGGCACGGTGTTTCACGTGAAACCACTCAGCCGACGCGTCCGCCGGACCTTCCTCGTCATCCATATCGCCGCCTCCGCGGGCTGGCTCGGGCTCACCCTCGGGCTGCTCGCCCTGGCGATCACCGCCGTGACCACGGACCCGGTACCGGCGGGACCCGCGGCCCCCGGGGACACGATCGAGGCCGCCGTCCGGTCGATGCGGATCTTCACCCAGTGGCTGGTGCTCCCGCTCGCGCTGCTGACCCTGGGCAGCGGTCTGGTGCTGGCCCTCGGTACGCCCTGGGGTCTGGCCCGGCACCGCTGGGTCCTCACCAAGTTCCTGCTCACCACGGCCACGGTCATCGCCACCGTCCTGGCGCTCCGGCCCGGGATCGACGACGCGGCCGGGAGCGTGGCGGCCGGTGCCGTTCCGCCGCCCGGTGATCTACTGGGCGGGCCGATCGTGTCCTTCTGCGCCTATCTCTTCATGACGATCGTCTCCGTACTCAAGCCCTGGGGTCCGACCCGGCGGGGCCGTCGGTTGCGGGCCGGATTCAGTTCCCGGAAAGCACTGGACGAGCGATCATCGGGGCGTACAGTCTGACCTCTATGTCGACAGCGCTCCCCCAACTGCCCATCCGCCGACTCACCAGGGACGACCTGAGGCACTGCGCCGACCTTGCCGAGGACCGGGGCTGGGCCCGGACCGAGAGCGTGTGGGGGCTGCTGCTGGCCGCGGGTACGGGGTTCGGGATCGACGCCCCCGAGGGAACGGGGCTGGCCGGCTGCTGTGTCCTCACCCCGTACGACCCCGGCTTCTCGGCCGTCGGAAAGCTGCTGGTCGCCGGGCGGTACGGCCGTCAGGGACTGGGGCGGCGGCTGATGGGCCACATCATGGCGGCGGCGGGCGAGACCCCGCTGATGCTGTTCGCCACCCCTCAGGGCCGGCCGATCTACCAGAAGCTGGGCTTCGTCGAGACCGGCCGGGTCGAGCGGATCCTGGGCCGCCTCGACGACGCGGCCGACGCCGCGGCGACGGAGGCGGTGACCCGTCGGGCCACCGCCGAGGACATCCCGGCGATCGTCCGGCTCGACGCCGAGTGCTTCGGCGCCGACCGCACCCATATGATCACCCGGCTGCCCGCGGTCGCCGACCGGCTCTGGGTGGCGGAGGACGGCGGAGAGATCATCGGCTATGCGGCGGGCTGGCCCACCTCCGAGGGCTACGGCATCGGCCCGCTGACGGCCCGCGACACCCGTACCGCCCGGGCGCTGCTCGTCACGGTGGCCCGGAGCGTCGACGGTCCCGTACGGACGAATATCCACGACGAGCACAAGGAACTGCTGGACTGGGCCGTCGACCACGGGATGGCGCCCGTCACCACGAACGTGGCGATGACCTACGGCGTCGGTGAACTCCCGGGCGACCGCCGCCGCGCCTTCGCCCCGCTCTCCCTCGCCACCGGCTGACGCGCTCCCCACCGGCTGGCACACCCGATCCCCGACCCGAACCCGGACCGGACGGTTGCAGGCGCGGGATATTGCGGACGATGACTTTCGACTAACCTGGATTCCCGTCGCTCCGGCGCTCAGGGCGCGGACGCGACCCGGAGGAGGATTCCATGCCCGCGACCGATCCCGCCCTCACCGGCCTCGCCCAGAGCTGGTGCGCCCTCTCCCTGCTCCACGGGAAGATCGAGACCCGGGTGGAGCGGGCCCTGCAGAGCGGCCACGGTCTGAGCGTGCGCGAGTACTCCCTGCTGGACGTCCTCAGCCGACAGCACAGCGGCCCCGGCGGCCATCTCCAGATGAAGCAGGTCGCCGATGCCGTCGTGCTCAGCCAGAGCGCGACGACCCGGCTGGTGACCCGGCTGGAGGACCGGGGGCTGCTGACCCGCTATCTCTGCGAAACCGACCGCCGGGGGATCTATACCGATGTGACGGAGGCCGGACTGGCCCTGCTCACGGAGGCCCGCCCCACCAATGACGCCGCCCTGCGCGAGGCGTTCGACGAGGCCGCCGAGAACCCCGTACTCGCACCGCTGGTCCGGACCGTCGAAACGCTGCATACGCCGTAGGCGACGCTCTGCGGATCCTGCCGGGCCCGACCCACGGGACACGGCCCGTTTGGCCTGATCCACAAGAGACGACCTAGGTGTATTGACCTGCAACGTTGTTAACGCGGCTGATCGGCGGCTTGCCGGCCAGTGCGGTGTGGCTGCGGTGGTGGTTGTAGGTGTGGAGGA
>NZ_JBHYZV010000055.1:0-54811 GCF_042753905.1 Streptomyces sp. NPDC059248
TCTCCTTCCAGACCACGACGCGCCCCTTCGGCTCACTCGCCGTCCCGAGGCGAAGCTGCCCGATTCGAGCGGGTCGGGGCGTGCGTTCTCCTTCCAGACCACGACGCGCCCCTTCGGCTCACTCGCCGTCCCGAGGCGAAGCTGCCCGATTCGAGCGGGTCGGGGCGTGCGTTCTCCTTCCGGACCACGGCGCGCCCCTTCGGCTCACTCGCCGTCCCGAGGCGAGGCCGCCCGGTCCGAGCGTGCCGGGGTGGGGACGTACGCTGCCGGGGTGACTGAGAAGACCAAGTTCAGCTGGGGCGCCGCCACCGGAGTGGGCTCCCTGCCCGGCGGCGACGCCCGCGAGGCGGCGAAGACCGTCACCGGGTCCTTTGAGGACTTCCCCCACCTGTTCGAGCTGCCCGCCCGCGGCCCCGGCGCCGACATGATCGGCCGCACCCTCGGTCTGCTCGTCGAGATGTACGCCCATGTCGAACCCAGCGGCTGGCGGATCAGCGACCGCCCCGGCCGGGACACCCGGCGGGGACGGTCGTTCCTCCGAGAGGACCTCGACGCCCTGGAGGAGTTCACCCAGGGCTACCGGGGGCCGCTGAAGATCCAGGCCGTGGGCCCGTGGACGCTCGCCGCCGCACTGGAGCTGCGCACCGGCGAGTCGGTGCTCCGCGACCCGGGCGCCTGCCGCGACCTCGCCGAGTCCCTCACGGAAGGAATCCGTACACATCTGGCGGAGGTACGCCGACGGATCCCCGGCGCCGATGTCGTACTCCAGCTCGACGAACCGTCCCTCACCGCCGTCCTGCGCGGCCGGGTCCGTACCGCCAGCGGCTACCACACCCACCGCGCCGTGGACCGGCAGCTCGTGGAGGCGGCGCTGCGCGAGGTGATCGGCGACGAGACCGCCGTCGTGCACTCCTGCGCCCCGGACGTCCCCGTCGCCCTGCTGCGCCGGGCCGGAGCCGCCGCCGTCTCCCTCGACTTCGACCTGCTCACCGAACGTGACGACGACGCTGTCGGGGAAGCCGTGGAAGGCGGCCTGACACTCTTCGCGGGCGTCGTACCCTCCACCGACACCGGATTGTCGGACCCGGCAGGTAGCGTCATGGGTGTCAGGGCGCTGTGGCGCAGGTTGGGGCTGGATCCGGGGACGCTGAGCCGTTCCGTGGTCATTACCCCGACCTGTGGTCTCGCGGGCGCGTCCCCGGGGTACGCCCGGGCCGCGCTCGACCACTGCGTCCGGGCCGCGCGATCGCTCGCGGAACACCCTGAGTAACAATGCGGGGTGCCGGGCGACCGGATCAGCAGCGACGGGCGCCGGGAAAGTCCGGTGACGACGGGAGGACACGACGTGACGGGCGAAGAGCGGACGGAACAGCCCGCGGACGGCGGCGAGGAGACCGCCCCGCGGGACGGTACGGCACCGACGGCCGTGCGGGACGGCGAGCTGCCCGCGCGGGACGACGCCGACCTGCCCCCGCGGGCACGTGAGGAGCACGCACGGCTCGCCGGGGAGATCGAGGACCACCGCTTCCGGTACTACGTGAAGGACCAGCCCGTCGTCAGCGACGGCGAGTTCGACACGCTGATGCGGTCCCTGGAGGCGCTGGAGGAGGAGTATCCGGCGCTGCGGACCCCGGACTCGCCGACCCAGAAGGTCGCCGGGCACTACGAGACGGACCTGGCGAAGGTCGAACACCGCGAGCGGATGCTCTCCCTCGACAACGCCTTCGACGAGGAGGAGCTGGCCGCCTGGGCCGAACGCGTCGCCCGGGACGTCGGCACCCCCGACTTCCACTTCCTGTGCGAGCTGAAGGTCGACGGCGTCGCGGTCAACCTGACCTACGAGAAGGGGCGGCTGGTCCGCGCGGCGACCCGCGGCGACGGGCGCGTCGGCGAGGACATCACCCCCAACGTCCGCACCATCGGCGACGTCCCGGACCGGCTGGACGGGGACCGCATCCCGGACCTCGTGGAGATCCGCGGCGAGGTCTACTTCCCGATGGAGGCCTTCCAGGAGCTGAACGCCCGCCGGGTCGCCGCCGGCGAACAGCCGTACGCCAACCCCCGCAACTCCGCCTCCGGATCGCTGCGCCAGAAGGACCCCAAGGTCACCGCGACGCTCCCGCTGCACATGGTGGTCCACGGCATCGGGGCCAGGGACGGCTTCGACATCGACTGCCTGTCGCACGCCTACGAGCTGCTCCACGAGTGGGGGATGCCCACCGCCCGGCACAACAAGGTGGTGGACTCCCTCGACGGAGTACGGGAGTTCATCGCCTATTTCGGCAAGAACCGGCACTCGGTGGAGCACGAGATCGACGGCGTCGTCGTCAAGCTCGACGAGATCCCGCTCCAGGGGCGGCTCGGCTCCACCTCCCGCGCGCCCCGCTGGGCCATCGCCTGGAAGTACCCGCCGGAGGAGGTCAACACCAAGCTGGTCAACATCCGCGTCGGTGTCGGCCGCACCGGCAGGGTCACGCCCTACGCCCAGGTCGAGCCGGTGAAGGTGGCCGGGTCCGAGGTCGAGTTCGCCACCCTGCACAACCAGGACGTAGTGAAGGCCAAGGGCGTCCTCATCGGCGACACCGTCGTGCTCCGCAAGGCCGGTGATGTCATCCCCGAGATCCTCGGGCCCGTGGTCGATCTGCGGGACGGCACCGAGCGGGAGTTCGTGATGCCCGCCGAGTGCCCCGAATGCGGCACCCCGCTGCGGCCGATGAAGGAGGGCGATGTCGATCTGCGCTGCCCCAACGCCCGCTCCTGCCCGGCCCAGCTGCGGGAGCGGCTGTTCTATCTCGCGGGCCGCAAGGCGCTCGACATCGACCACTTCGGCTATGTGACGGCCGCCGCGCTCACCAGACCGCTGGAGCCTTCGGAGCCGCCGCTGAAGGACGAGGGCGACCTCTTCGGCCTCACCGTGGAGCGATTGCTGCCGATCGTGGCGTACGTCCTCGACCAGGACAGCGGGCTGCCCAAGCGGGACCCGCAGACCGGTGAGGAGAAGAAGGCCACCGTCTTCGCCAACAAACAGGGCGAGGCGAGGAAGAACACCCTGGCGCTGCTGGAGGGCATCGAGGCGGCCAAGAGCCGTCCGCTGGCCCGGATCCTGACCGGTCTCTCCATCCGGCACGTGGGCCCGGTCGCCGCCGAGGCGCTGGCCCGGGAGTTCCGTTCGGTGGAGCGGATCGAGCAGGCCACCGAAGAGGAGCTGGCCGCCACCGAAGGCGTCGGGGCGATCATCGCCGTATCCCTGAAGCAGTGGTTCGCCGAGGAATGGCATCAGGAGATCCTCCGCAAGTGGCGGGCCGCGGGGGTACGGATGGAGGAGGAGGGCGGAGCCGAGGAGAGCGGCCCGCGCCCGCTGGAAGGCCTCACCGTCGTGGTCACCGGGACCCTGACGAACTACACCAGGGATGGCGCAAAAGAAGCCCTCCAGAGCCTCGGTGCGAAAGTGACCGGATCCGTTTCGAAGAAAACCGCCTTCGTCGTGGTCGGTGACAACCCCGGATCCAAGTACGACAAGGCGATGCAGGCGAAGGTGCCCGTTCTGAACGAGGACGGCTTCGTCGTCCTCCTGGAGCAGGGGCCGGACGCGGCTCGTGAGGCGGCTGTGCCCCCGGAGGCGTGAAACGGGGGGCGTGTCCGGGGCGCGGGAGCGGCGCCCGCGCCCGGACGAACGGGGCGCACACGATGGGAACAAGACGTCCGGCACACGGCGGGAACGACCGGTAACAGTCACCCGTTCAGCGCATAGCAGATGGATAAGGGTGGCCGGGTCGCATTCGGGCAAGAGCTGTAGAGCGCTGCCCGTCGGAGCCCGTCCCGGCCTACTGTTGAGACGTGCGCCCCGTCGTGCACGGCTGCGTGAGGGGATTTCAGTCGTGGGGGCACGACTCGCATGACCATGGGGACCGCGGGCAGCACCGGAACCATCGCGGGACGATCGGCACCGCCGGCTGTGAGAGGGACGGGAATGGAACCGACCGAGAGCGCCGCCCCGGTCCCGAGGCTGCGGGGGCTCGCCGCCCTGACCGGTGGAGCGGCGGGTGTGCCGGCCGGACTGCCCGTCGCCGCGGTGGCGGGTGCCGGGATCGTCGTCGCCGGCGGGATCGCCGCCGGCGTCCACGACGGCCGGGCGCTCTTCCCCGGCGCCACCGAGGGCTGGTCCCTCGCCGTCCTCACCGGGATCGTCGTCGGCCATCTCGTCGCCCTCGGCCGGGACCGCTGGTCCGGCGGTACGGGTTCGGGAGCGGCGCTCACCCTCGCGGTCCTGCTTCTGTACGGCTGGGTCCCCGCGGTCCTGGTGAGCCTGGCCGTCGTCGCCCTGGTCGGCTCCGCCCGCCGTCAGCGCCGGCGGCACGGGCTGCTGCACGGCGCCGTCGACGTCCTCGGCCTCGGCGCCGCCGCGCTCGTCCTCGCCCTCTTCGACCGGACGCCGAGCGTCGAGGACCCCTGGTCACCACTCGACTGGGGGATCGGGGCCGCGGCGGAAGTCCTCATCGCGGCCGCGGCCTATCTCGCGGTCAGCCGACTGCTGTTGTGGTACGTCCGGGCACCCCAGGGCGGCGGGCTGCCCACCGTCGCCCGTACCGCCCTGTTCCGGCAGGGCCTCGTCGCCGTCGCGCTGCTCGGGATCGCGCCCCTGATCTGCGTCGTGGCCGTCGCCCGGCCGCTGCTGCTGCCGCTGTTCGCGGTGCCCCTGATCGCCCTCGACTCCACCCTGTGGATCGCCCGCGCCCGGGCCGAGGAGCAGTTGCGGGACCCGCTCACCGGACTGCCGAACCGCCAGTGGCTGCTGGAGCGGACCTGGACGGCCCTGGAGGACGCGGAGGGCGGCGGCTCCCGGGCCGCGCTCGTCCTGATCGACCTCGACCGGTTCCGGTCCGTCAACGACACCCTCGGCCATCTCGCGGGCGACCGGCTGCTGTTGCAGATAGCGCAGCGGCTGCGGCAGGCGCTGCCGCGCGGCGCGGAGGCCGCCCGGCTCGGCGGCGACGAGTTCGCCGTGCTGCTGCCGACGACGGACTCCATCACCAGCGCCCAGCGGGTCGCCCGCCGCCTCGCCGCCGAACTGTCGTCACCGCTCGACCTCGACGGGCTGACCCTCGTTCTGGAGGCCAGTGCCGGGGTCGCCGTCTTCCCGGAGCACGCCCGGGACGCCGAGGGGCTGCTGCGCCGCGCCGATGTCGCGATGTACCAGGCGAAACGGGACCGTACGGGGGTGGAGGTGTACGAGTCCAAACGCGACAGCAACACCCCCGACCGACTGGGGCTCCTCGGCGATCTGCGCCGGGCGCTGGACGCCCGCGAGGTGGAGCTGCACTACCAGCCGAAGGTCCGCTTCGACGGCCATGTCGCCGGTCTGGAGGCGCTGGTCCGCTGGGTGCACCCGGACCGGGGGCGGGTCCCGCCGGACGAGTTCATCGCGATCGCCGAGTCCTCCGGTCTGATGCCGCTGCTCACGGAGTACGTGCTCGACACGGCGCTCGGCCAGGTCGCCAAGTGGCGGGCCCAGGGTCTTGACGTCCCGGTGGCCGTCAACGTCTCGCCGCGTGACGTCCACACCCCCGGGTTCGCGGGCTCCGTCGCCGCCCGCCTCGCCCGGTACGGCGTGCCCGCCGGGTCGCTCCAGCTGGAGATAACGGAGCATGTGCTGCTGGAGGACCCGCAGCGCGCCGCGGACACTCTGGCCGGGCTCGCCGACCACGGGGTGCGGATGTCCCTCGACGACTTCGGCACCGGCTACTCGTCCCTGGTCCATCTGCGCCGACTGCCGGTGAGCGAGCTGAAGATCGACCGCTCCTTCGTGGCCCGGCTCGCCGTGGACACCCAGGACGCGGAGATCGTCCGCTGTACGGTCGACCTCGCCCACTCCCTCGGGCTGCTGGTCGTCGCGGAGGGCGTCGAGGACGACGAGACCTGGGAACGGCTGCGCGATCTGGGGTGCGACGCGGTCCAGGGCTGGCTGGTGGCGGCGGCGATGCCGCCGCAGGAGACCACGGCCTGGCTGCGGGCCCGGGGCGAGCGGGGCTGGCACCGCCAGACCGACACCCCGGCGCCCCCTGCCCCGGCCCCGGTGGTGCCGCCGGCTTCCGCCGCGCCCGCGCCGCCCGCCCCCGCCGCCCAGCCGTCGGCCGGGACCGTGGCGCCGCCGGCCGCCGCGGGCTCCCGCCACCCGGGCGAGCCGGGCACGTAGCCGGTCGGGGCCAGGACGTACCGGGCGCGGCTCCGGAGTCGTATCGGCAGGGTCGGACGAGGCCGGGGAACGGCCGCCGGTACGGGCCGGGCCGGGGCGGGTCGGGCCGGGTCGGGGAACGGCCGCCGTACGGGGCGGGGTGTCACGCCTCCGGGGCCGTATCGGCAGGGTCGGACGAGGCCCCGGACGGGGCGCCGTACGGGGTCGGATCGGGCCCGGGCGTCATGCCTCCGGCAAACCGTTGCGTCAGCAGGTGTCGCCGACCCATAGGATTGGGCCAAACACCCACACTCACCCTGATGAGGATCTCCGCATGCCTGGCATCACGCGCGAGGAGGTCGCCCACCTCGCCCGGCTGGCACGTCTGGAGTTGTCCGGCGAAGAACTCGATCACTTCGCAGGTCAGCTCGACGACATCATCGGCGCGGTAGCCCGTGTCGCCGAGGTCGCCGACCAGGACGTACCCCCGACCTCCCATCCGCTGCCGCTGACGAACGTCATGCGCGCGGACGAGGTCCGTCCGTCGCTCACGCCCGCGCAGGCGCTCTCCGGCGCCCCCGCCCAGGAGCAGCAGCGTTTCAAGGTGCCGCAGATCCTGGGGGAGGACTAGAAGGTCATGACGGACATCATCAAGCTCACCGCGGCCGAGACCGCCGCGAAGATCGCCTCGGGCGAACTGACGGCCGTCGAGGTCACCGAGGCGCATCTGGCCCGGATCGACGCCGTCGACGAGAAGGTCCATGCCTTTCTGTACGTGGACCGGGAGGGCGCGCTGGCCCAGGCCCGTGCCGTCGACGCCAAGCGGGCGGCCGGTGAGAAGCTGGGCCCCCTCGCGGGCGTCCCGCTCGCGCTGAAGGACATCTTCACCACCGAGGGCATCCCGACCACCGTCGGCTCCAAGATGCTCGAGGGCTGGATCCCGCCTTACGACGCCACCGTCACGCGCAAGCTGAAGGAAGCGGACGTCGTCATCCTCGGCAAGACGAACATGGACGAATTCGCCATGGGCTCGTCCACCGAGAACAGCGCCTACGGCCCCACCGGCAACCCCTGGGACCTGACCCGGATCCCCGGCGGCTCCGGCGGTGGCTCCAGCGCCGCGCTCGCCGCCTACCAGGCCCCGCTGGCCATCGGTACGGACACCGGCGGCTCCATCCGCCAGCCCGCGGCCGTCACCGGCACGGTCGGCGTCAAGCCCACCTACGGCGGGGTCTCCCGCTACGGCATGGTCGCCTTCTCCTCGTCGCTCGACCAGGGCGGCCCGTGCGCCCGTACGGTGCTGGACGCGGCCCTGCTCCACGAGGTCATCGCCGGTCACGACCCGCTGGACTCCACCTCCATCGACGCCCCGGTCCCGCCGGTCGTCGAGGCCGCCCGCAACGGCAGCGTGGCCGGGATGCGGGTCGGCGTCGTGCGGCAGTTCCGTGGCGAGGGCTACCAGGCCGGGGTCGTCCAGCGCTTCGACGAGTCCGTCGCCCTCCTGAAGGACCTGGGCGCCGAGATCGTCGAGCTGGACTGCCCCTCCTTCGACCTGGCGCTCTCCGCGTACTACCTGATCGCACCGTCCGAGTGCTCGTCCAACCTCGCCCGTTTCGACGCCATGCGCTACGGACTGCGCGTCGGCGACGACGGGACGAAGTCGGCCGAGGACGTCACCGCCCTCACCCGTGAGGCGGGCTTCGGCGACGAGGTCAAGCGGCGGATCATGCTGGGTACGTACGCCCTCAGCTCCGGCTACTACGACGCCTACTACGGCAGCGCTCAGAAGGTCCGCACGCTGATCGCCCGGGACTTCGAGAAGGCGTTCGAGCAGGTCGACGTGATCGTCTCGCCGACCACGCCGACGACCGCGTTCCCGATCGGCGAGCGTGCCGACGACCCGATGGCCATGTACCTGGCGGACCTGTGCACCATTCCGACCAACCTGGCCGGCAACGCCGCGATGTCCCTGCCCTGCGGGCTGGCCCCGGAGGACAATCTGCCGGTCGGGCTCCAGATCATCGCCCCGGCGATGAAGGACGAGCGCCTGTACAAGGTCGGCGCCGCCGTCGAGGCCGCGTTCGTGGAAAAGTGGGGACACCCACTGCTGGAGGAGGCACCGTCGCTGTGAGCGCACTCAGTAAGGCCAAGGGCTTCAAGAAGTCGAAGGCGGGCACGTACCTGTCCATCGGGACGACCGCGTTCGGCGTGCTCGGCGTGGTCAAGCAGGTACGGGCCGCCCGCGACGAGCACGACACGCTGCGGCTGGTCGACGCCGTGATCACCGGCGCCGCCATCGTCACCGGCGTCGCCCTGCTGCTGCGCGAGCTGAAGCGCATCGGCGACGACGACGTCCTGCTGGGCTGAGAGGGAAAGTCTCCTGTGACCATCACTGAACTGGTCTCGTACGAGGCGGCGCTCGCCGCGTACGACCCCGTCATGGGCCTTGAGGTCCATGTCGAACTCGGTACGAAGACCAAGATGTTCTGCGGCTGCTCCACCGAGCTGGGCGCCGAGCCCAATACGCAGACATGTCCGACGTGTCTCGGTCTGCCCGGCGCCCTCCCGGTCGTCAACGCGATCGGTGTCGAGTCCGCCATCAAGATCGGACTCGCGCTCCACTGCGAGATCGCCGAATGGTGCCGCTTCGCCCGGAAGAACTACTTCTATCCGGATATGCCGAAGAACTTCCAGACGTCCCAGTACGACGAGCCGATCGCCTTCAACGGCTATCTGGACGTCCAGCTGGAGGACGGCGAGGTCTTCCGGGTGGAGATCGAGCGCGCCCACATGGAGGAGGACACCGGCAAGTCGACGCACGTCGGCGGGGCCACCGGCCGGATCCACGGCGCCTCGCACTCCCTGCTCGACTACAACCGTGCCGGGATCCCGCTCATCGAGATCGTCACCAAGCCGATCACCGGTGCGGGCGAGCGGGCCCCCGAGATCGCCCGCGCGTACGTCGCCGAGCTGCGCGAGCTGATCCGGGCGCTCGGCGTCTCCGAGGCCCGGATGGAGATGGGCCAGATGCGCTGCGACGTCAATCTGTCCCTGATGCCCAAGGGCGCCTCCGTCTTCGGTACCCGTTCGGAGACCAAGAACGTCAACTCCCTGCGCTCGGTCGAACGGGCCGCGCGGTTCGAGGTCCAGCGGCACGCCGCCGTACTGGAATCGGGCGGGAAGATCATTCAGGAGACCCGGCACTTCCACGAGGAGGACGGCTCCACGACCTCCGGCCGGGTGAAGGAGGAGGCCGAGGACTACCGGTACTTCCCGGAGCCCGACCTCGTGCCCGTCGCCCCTGCCCGGGAGTGGGTCGAGGAGCTGCGGGGGACGCTGCCCGAGCTGCCGCGGGTCCGGCGCAACCGGCTCCGTGAGCAGTGGGGCGTCTCCGAGCACGACATGCAGTCCATCCTGAACGCGGGCGCGGTCGATCTGATCGTGGCCACGACGGACGCGGGCGCCCCGGCCGACCAGGCGCGCAAGTGGTGGATGGGCGAGCTGGCCCGGAACGCCAACGAGTCCGGGCGGGCGCTGGACGAGCTGCCGATCACCCCGGCGCAGGTCGCCCGGGTGGCCGCGCTGGTCGCCGCCGGTGACCTCAACGACAAGCTGGCCCGGCAGGTCATCGAGGGCGTTCTCGCGGGCGAGGGCGGTCCGGACGCCGTCGTCGAGAAGCGGGGCCTCAAGGTCGTGTCCGACGAGGGCGCGCTCGGAACCGCCGTCGACGAGGCCATCGCCGGGAACGCGGCGATCGCGGAGAAGATCCGCGGCGGCAAGGTGGCGGCCGTGGGCGCGCTGGTGGGCGCGGTCATGAAGGCCACCCGCGGCCAGGCCGACGCGGCCCGGGTCAAGGAGCTGATCCTGGAAAGGCTCGGCGTCTCCGAGGGCTGACGGTTCGCCGTCCGGCGCGGTAGTGAAAAGGAGAAGGGCGGTCACCCGATGACCGCCCTTCTTCTTTTGGCGGGGGTACGGCTACCCGTGTCGTGGCCGGCCCGCTGGCGGGGCGGGAGAGTCCCCGGCGCCTTGGCTACCCGTGGTCGGGGCCAGGATCGGACGCGTCCGGCGTCCCCAGGCGCTCGTCGGCCCGCGGCCCGGTGGGTGGCTGGTCGCGCAGTTCCGCCCCCTGCGCCTGGCGGCGCGGGGGGACCCCCAGCGCCCCATGGGTCCTGGGGCCATGCTCCCGGGAAGCAGGGCGGGTCAGGAGCGGATGCCCAGGCCGGGGAGGAGGAGTTCGCCGCGGTCGCGGCAGGTGATGTCGCGGGCGCGCAGCTGGTCGGGGGAGACCGTGCCCCGGGCGCGGAGTTCGGTGAGGACGATCCGGGCGCCCTCGGCGGCCTCCGCCCGGTCCGGGTCGGGAAACTCCGTCTGCCACCAGCCCCGGTCGTGGGAGTGCCAGCCCCGGGAGCGCATCAGCAGCTCGTGCTCCGGGGAGCCCGGCCCGTCGCGGTCGTCCACCGAGACGAGCAGGCCGTCCCCGATCGCGTACGACACCTGGAGGCGGCGGCCCCGGTCGGCCGCGCTGGTCAGGGTGAACTGCGCCCAGTCGTCGCCGACCTGCACCGGAAGCTGCTCGATCCAGGCGATGAGCAGCAGGACCAGCGCGCTCTCGAAGTGGTCGAGGCCGGGGACGGGGCGCACCGCGGGGTGCTCGGTGGGGCGCTCGCCGGGGCCGCCGCGGTCCAGCCGCCACAGATAGGGCAGCAGGTCGACGTCGTGCGGCTCGCCCGCCGACCAGGCGCCGCCCCAGGCGAACGAACGCCGTTCGGCGGCCTCCAGCAGCACCGTGTCGTGGACGGACAGCAGGGCCCAGTGGCCCGTGCCGTTGAGCAGGACCGTACGGCCGCCGTCGCGCCAGCGGATATCGGGACCGCAGGCCGAGCCCCCGTACAGCGTCGGCTCGCCGAGTCTCGCCGCGATCGCCCCGTAGACCTCGCCGAAGGACTCCCGCCGCCGGTGGAGCGTCGAGCACGGCTCGAAGGAGAGCACCGGCACCGGATCGCGGCCGATGAACTGCCCCGGTGAGTCGAACAGCGCCCCGGCGAGGTCGGCGGCGGCGTCCGGATCGAGGATCGGCCGGTTGGTCCCCGTGGTCTCCATGTCACCCATCGTGCCAGCCGCCACCGACAATCGGGCCGCCCACCGGACGGGCCGAAGGAACCGGAACGGGCGCTACCGGAAAGGGTGTTGGAGATATCCCGTGGGTGATATCCGCCGGAACGGTGCGCTCCGGGGGAAACCGCGTGGTCACGGGGTGCCGGGCCCGGTCGGAACGGGCTTGCCCGGGAGGTTGTGAGGAAGCCCACGAAACATGCCCCAAAGGGGCAAAGGATCACGATTGGCTGGCAGAGTGCCCCCAGAGGCCGGGACTCCGCCGGCCTCGGACTTCTGTGAGTCCCTTCGCGTTCTTTGCGGGCTGTTCCCGACTCCCCGGACAAAGATCCACGAACCACCAGGGAGTACGTCGTTGGCAGCCATCGCCCGGTGGTGCATCGCGCACCGACTCGCCACCGTTCTGCTCTGGCTGGCCGCCCTCGTGGGGACGGGCGCGGCGGCGCTGGCCGCCGGAACCGCGTACTCCACCGACTACGACGTCCCGGGCACCGAATCGAGCCGGGCCGCCGCGCTCGTCGCCGACGGCTTCCCCGGCCTCGCCGGTGAGGGCGACACCGTCGTCTGGCACACCGAACGCGGCACCGGCACCGTCCGCGATCCGGCCGTCCAGGAGCGGATGACCGCCGCCCTGGACGAGATCGCCGGGGTGGACGGGGTGGCCGCGGTCTCCGGTCCGTACTCCGCCGACGGCGCGGGGCGGATCAGCCCCGACGGCCGTACCGCCTACGCCGAACTCGTCTACGACCGGCCCGCCGCCGAGCTGCCGGAGGCCCGGGTGGCCGAGGTGACGGCCGCGGCGGAGGGCGCGCGGGGCGACGGGCTCCTGGTCGAACTGGGCGGGCCCGCGGTCGGCCTGACCGAGTCGTCGCCCGGTCATCTCGCGGAGGCCGTCGGGGTCGCCGTCGCCGCCGTGGTGCTCTTCCTCGCCTTCGGCTCCCTCGCCGCCAGCCTGCTGCCCATCGCCACGGCCCTGGTCTCGGTCGGTACGGCCTACGCGGGCATCGTGCTCCTCGGCCGGGTGATGACGGTGGCCGACTTCGCCCCCATGCTGGGCATGCTGATCGGGCTCGGGGTCGGGATCGACTACGCCCTGTTCATCGTCACCCGGCACCGCAAGGGCCTGCGGGCCGGGCTCCCGGTCCCCGAGGCCGCCCGGAACGCCGTCGCCACCACCGGCCGGGCCGTGGTCTTCGCCGGGGCGACCGTCTGTATCGCCCTTCTGGGGATGCTGATACTGCGGCTCGACTTCCTCAACGGCGTCGCCGTCGCCGCCGCGCTGACCGTCGTCCTGACGGTGGCCGCCGCCGTGACCCTGCTGCCCGCCCTGCTGTCGTACATCGGCCCCCGGGCGCTGGGCGCCCGCGAGCGGCGGCGGCTCGCCGAGCACGGCCCGCGGCCCGAGGTGCCGACCGGGTTCGCGGCCCGCTGGGCGGCCCTCGTGGAGCGCCGCCCGGTCCTGCTGGGGGCGATCGCCGTGGTCGTGATGGCCGTCCTGGCGCTTCCCGCGTTCTCCCTCCACCTCGGCACCTCCGACCAGGGCAACAACCCCGCGTCCTCGACCACCCGCAAGGCGTACGACCTGCTGGCCCACGGCGGCCCCGGCCAGGGCGAAGGCTCCGGCGGGGGCTTCGGGCCCGGCGTCAACGGCCCGCTGACCCTGGTCGCCCGGATCGACAGCGCCGCCGACCGGGTCGCCATGGACCGGCTCCCGGAGGCATTGGAGGGCGCGCGCGGAGTCGCGTCCGCCGGTCCGGTGGCGTACAGCGGCAACGGCGATACGGCCCTGATCACCGTCGTGCCCGCGTCGGCGCCGCAGTCGAAGGACACGAGCGAGCTGGTCGACCGGCTGCGGGGCGATCTGCTGCCCCGGGCCACCGCGGGCACATCGCTGACGGTCCTCGTCGGCGGGGTGACCGCCGGATACGACGACTTCGCCGAGGTCATAGTCGGCAAGCTGCCGCTCTTCGTGGGCGCCGTCGTCACCTTCGGCTGCGTACTGCTGCTCCTGGCCTTCCGCTCCGTCGGCATCCCCCTGAAGGCCGCGGTCATGAACGTGGCCGCCGTCGCCTCGTCCTTCGGCGTGGTCGTGGCGATCTTCCAATGGGGCTGGGGGAGCGAGCTGCTGGGACTCGGCCGCGCGGGGCCGATCGAGCCCTTCCTGCCCGTGATCATGGTCTCGGTGCTCTTCGGGCTCTCCATGGACTACCAGGTCTTCCTGGTCAGCCGGATGTACGAGGAGTGGCTGGAGACCGGCGACAACCGGCGGGCCGTCCGGGTCGGCCTCGCCGAGACCAGCCGGGTGATCAACTCCGCCGCGGTGATCATGATCGCGGTCTTCCTCGCCTTCGTCCTCAGCGGCGACCGGGTGATCGCCATGTTCGGGATCGCCCTGGCGGCCGCCGTCGCCCTGGACGCCTTCGTCCTCCGCACGCTCCTGGTGCCCGCCCTGATGCATCTCCTCGGCGGGGCGAACTGGTGGCTGCCCGGCTGGCTGGAGCGCCGGCTGCCGCGGATATCCGTCGAGCGTCCCGACTGCCGCCGTGCGAAGATCCCCGAACAGCGGTACGAGCAGGTCGGAACCGTCTCCGGGGACAGCCACCCCGCCCCGGGGACCGGCCCGTGACACCTCGCGCCACGCACGACGCACCGAGGACGACGAAGGACGGATGACGATGTTTGCGATACCCCTGCGGGCCCGGGACGGCGAGCGCGCGGAGCTGCGGCCCCTGGAGCCGTGGCAGTCGGAGGAGTTCTACGCCCATGTCGAACGCGGGCGCGACTTCATCGGCCGGTACATCGGCTTCGCCGACGCCGCCGCGGACCCGGCGGGCGCGCGGGCGCTGCTCCAGAAGTACGCCGACCGGCAGGCCGCGGGCGGCGGCCGGATCTACGGCATCTGGCTGGACGGGACCCTCGTCGGCGGGGTGCTCTTCGTCTCCCTCGAAGGCGACGGCGGCACCTGTGAGGTGGGCTGCTGGCTGGAGCCCGCCGCGGTCGGCCGGGGACTGGTGACACAGGCCGTACGGCACCTGGTGGACTGGGCCGTGGACGCCCGGGGCGTCCACCGCGTCGAGTGGGTCGCCGCCACCGCCAACGCCGCCAGCGTCAATGTCGCCCGGCGGCTGGGCCTGCGGCGGGACGGCGTGCTGCGGGAGTCCTTCCCGCACCGCGGTGAGCGGTACGACATGGAGGTGTGGTCGGTCCTCGCCCCCGAGTGGCGCGAGCTGCGGCAGGAGCGGGCGCGGACGGAGGGCTGACGGGCCCTTCCGCCGGACCGGCCCCTTCGCCGCACCGGCCCCGGGGGCCGGGGAAACCCGGTGGTGGGCGGCGGGCCCGCGGTGCTCCCATGGGGCCATGACCTTCACCGTGACGGACCCGGCCGCCCTGCTCGCCGACTTCGACCGGCGGCTGCGCAGGGACGCCGTCGACGACACCCCGGGGACCCTGATCGAACGCGTCGGCGACGTCGTACGGTGTACAGGACCCGACTGGAACGGCGTCCTGTGGTCCGCGCTCGACGAGACCACCGCCGACGCCGCCATCGCCGCCGAGACAGCCCACTTCGACGCCATCGGGGCGACCGCAGAGTGGAAGCTCTACGCCCACGACCGCCCCGCCGATCTCGCCGACCGGCTGGTGGCCGCCGGGTTCGTCCCGGAGGACGAGGAGACTCTCATGGCGGGCGGCGCCGCCGCCCTGGCCGCGGAGCCGGTACTTCCGGAGGGCGTACGACTCGTCGACGTCACCGACCCCGCGGGCGTGGACCTGATGGACGAGGTGCACCGGGCCGCGTTCGAGCGGGACGCCCCGGGGATGCGGGAGCAACTGCTGCGCACCCTGGGGCGGGACACCACGGTGATGACCGTCGCCCTCGCCGGGGACGTCCCCGTGTCGGCTGCCCGGATGGATCTGCACCCCGGGACGGGCTTCGCCAGCCTGTGGGGCGGCGGCACCACCCCCGACTGGCGCGGCCGGGGCATCTACCGGGCCCTGGTCGCCCACCGCGCCCGGATCGCCGCGGCCCGCGGCTACCACTGGCTCCAGGTCGACGCGGGCGCCATGAGCCGCCCCGTACTCGAACGGCTCGGCTTCCGGGCCCTCACCACCACCACACCGTACGTCCGCCCGGCCCCCGGACAGGGCTGAGCCTCATCCCGGCCGCGCGCGAAGCCGTCTGAGGAGGGCACCTTAGGGCGCTCCGCCCCGGAGTAAGGCACCCGGAAGGGCCGCCTAAGGCAGGCGGGCAGCCGGGGATACCGCACCCTCCCGATGCGGCCGGGGGAACTGGGGGACGAGATTGGTGTCCACGGCGATCGCCGCGCACACCACCACCCACCGGGGAGTCCCCAGATGTCCGAGCACTTCTTCCACCCCCACCAGGCCCTCCAGGCGTCCGCGCTGCACCGCGCCGAGCTGATCCGCCGGGCCGAGGAGCACCGCATCGCCAAGCGCGCCAGGCGGGCCGCTCTACGGGCCGCCACAGCACCGGAGGGCGGGGTGACACCCGCCGACCGATACGTCCCCGCCGCCTGAGCCGGTGCCGACGACGACCGGCGCCGGCCCGGCCCCCGGAGAGTTGTCCACAGGGCGGACGGGCACGACTGCCACGGTGTCGGACGACTGTGCGATGCTCGGCGACGTGGAGACCAGGTCCGTCAGTCCGTTGTTCGTGGGCCGCGCCGGTGAGTTGTCCGTACTCACCGGCGCGCTCAGCCGTGCCGCGGGGGAGGGCGAGGCCCACCCGGCGGGCGAGCCGCAGGCGCTCCTCATCGGCGGCGAGGCCGGAGTGGGCAAGACCCGCCTCGTCGAAGAGCTGTGGGAGCAGGCGTGCCGCCGGGGCGCGGCCTTCGCCGTCGGGGGCTGTGTGGAGATCGGCGTCGACGGACTGCCGTTCGCCCCCTTCTCCGCCGCGCTGCGGACCCTGCGCCGGCTGATGCCCGACGAGATGGCCGCCGCAGTCGCCGGACACGAACGCGAGCTGTCCCGCCTCCTGCCCGAGCTCGCGGAGCGGCCCCTGGGTGACGCGGGCGGCCATGACGACCAAGAGCTGGCCCGCCTCTTCGAACTGACCACCTGGATGTTGGAGCGGATCTCGGCGGACCGCCCCGTGGTCCTGGTCCTGGAGGACCTCCACTGGGCGGACGCGTCCACCCGGCATCTGATCACCTATCTCACCCGCGCCCTGCGCCGGGGCAGACTCCTCTTCCTGGCGACCTACCGCTCCGACGACGTCCACCGCCGCCATCCGCTGCGGCCCTTCCTCGCCGAGCTGGAACGGACCCGAGCGGTCCGGCGGATCGAACTGCGCCGCTTCAACCGGGGGGAGGTCCGGCGCCAGCTCACCGGGATCCTCGCGACCCGGCCCGAACCCGGCCTGGTGGACCGCGTCTTCGAACGCTCCGACGGCAACGCCTTCTTCGTGGAGGAACTGGCCCGCAGCCTCGCCGACGGCAACGCCTGCGGACTCTCGGAATCCCTGCGCGACATCCTCCTGGTCCGGGTGGAGGCGCTGCCGGAGAGCGCCCAGCGCGTGGTGCGGATCCTCGCCGAAGGCGGCTCCACGGTGGAGCACGGGCTGCTGCTGGCCGTCGCCAAAGTCCCCGAGGACGACCTCATCGAGGCCCTGCGGGCGGGCGTCGAGGCGCATATCGTCCAGCCCACGGCCGACGGCGGGGGATACCGCTTCCGTCACGCCCTGGCCCGGGAGGCCGTCAGCGACGATCTGCTGCCGCCCGAGCGCTCCCGGCTCAACCGGTCCTACGCCCTGGCGGTGGAGGCCGATCCGGCGCTCGTGCCCGACGAGGAGCGGGCCATGCGGCTCGCCGGCTACTGGTACCACGCCAACGACCCCGCCAAGGCGCTGCCCGCCGTGCTCGGCGCCGCCGTCGAGGCCCGCCGCCGCCACGCCTACTCGGAGCAGCTGCGGCTGCTGGAGCGGGCCATGCGGCTGTGGGACACCGCGCCCGACGGCGTACGGGAGGAACTGCGGCCGCTGGACTACGCGGAGGCGTATCCGCCGTGCGGCTGCGATCCCGACACCACCCCGCTGCGCTTTCTCGACCTGATCGCCGAGGCCACCGTCGCGGGCCGGTACAGCCATGACCGCGAACGGGCGCTGAAGATCGCCAAGCGGGGGCAGCGGCTGGCCGTAGTCGAGGGCGACTCGCTGCGCGCCGCGTGGTTCGGCGTCCAGCGGTCCAAGCTGGTCTGCGCGACCGGCCGGGGCGACGGCCGGGCCGAACTGGCGGAGGCGCAGGAGCTGGTCCGCGGGCTGCCGCCGTCGGTGGTGCACGCCCAGGTCCTCTCCGAGGTCGCCCACTGGTACCGCATCCACGCCCCGGGGCCCGAGAGCCTCACCACCGCCGAACGCGCCGTGGAGTACGCCCGGATGGTCGGCGACGAGGAGACCGAACTGACCGCCCGGCTCTCCCTCGGCGGTCTGATGGCCGACGCCGGGCAGATCGCCGAGGGGCTCGCCGAGATGTACGCGGTGAAGGACCGCGCCCTCGAACTCGGTCTGCCCAATCTCGTCGCCAACAGCCATGTGAACCTGCCCTTCACGCTGGAGAGCGTGGGGCGCTCCGAGGACGCCGTCACGCTCCTCCGGGAGGGTCTCGAGATCGGCTCCCGGCTCGGGCTGCACAGCTCCGAGGCATGGGCGCTCGGCAATCTCGCCGAGTCCTGCTACACCCTCGGCCGGTGGGACGAGTCGCGTACCGCCGCCGAGCGGGCCCTCAAAGTCGGCATGGGCCCCCAGCCGCGCGGCTGGGCGGCCGCCGTTCTCGGCATGCTGGAACTCGGCCGGGGGGAGTACGAGTCCGCCGCCCGCCACTTGAAGGAAGCCCACGAACATTTCGGCACCGGGGGCCCGACACCGCAGAGCACCCTCTACGTCGACACCGTGGAACTCGGACTGGCCGCCGCGGAGGCCCGAACGGGCGACGCCCGGGCGGTGCTCCTGAGAACCGGAACGGACGGCTTCCCGCCCGGGGCCTACCGCTACGCCTGGCCCCTGCTGCGGCTCGCGGCCACCGCGGAGGCCGACACCCGGGGCCTGCCCGCGGCCGAGGAGGGCCGGGAGGAGATCCTCGACCGGCTCGACCGGCTGGCGAAGGGGCTGGCCGCGACGGTCCCCCTGTGGCAGGGCCATGAACGCTGGGTCCGGGCCGAACTGCGCCGCGCCCGGGGGGAGGACACCCCCGCCGACTGGGCGGAGGCCGGTGCCGCGTTCGAGGCGGCGCGCTTCCCCTACGGGCTGGCCATGGTCCGCCACCGGTGGGCGGAGAGCCTGCTGCCCACGGATCGCGCCCGCGCCACGGAGCTGCTGCGCGAGGCGGCGGAGGCCGCGGCGGAGCTCGGGGCGCGTCCCCTCACGGAGGACATCGCGGTCCTGGCCCGGCGGGCCAGGATCAGCCTCGCCCCGGACGAGCCCGAGGCGCCCGTCCCGCCGGAGCGGGGCCCCGGGCCGGTGTTCGGGCTGACACCGCGCGAGGAGGACGTCCTGCGACTGGTGGCCGTGGGCCACAGCAACCGCCAGATCGCCGAGGCGCTGTACATCTCGCCCAAGACGGCGAGCGTCCATGTCTCCAACATCCTCGCCAAGCTCGGCGTCTCGGGCCGGGGCGAGGCCGCCGCGACAGCCCACCGCCTCCGCCTCTTCCCCCCGGCGGCGTGACCCCCGAGGGCCGGGCCCCCGGGCTCCTGCCCGGGGCCGCCCTGCCGTCGGGTCTCCCGGGGCGCGTGACGCCGCGCCGGGTGCGGTTGTCGGGCGTCCGCGCGCCGTCCGTGGCCTGTCGCGCGGTTCCGCCCCCTATGCCTTCGGCAATGGGGGAACCCCCAGCGCCACCTCGGCACCTGAGCTGACCGCCCCGGAGGGTCAGGTCACATCCACGCGGAGCACCTTGTCGTCGCTCGACTCGGGGGAGCCGCGGCCGTCCGTCTCACTGGTGATCAGCAGCAGCTGGGAGGTGCCCGTGGTCAGAACCGTGCGGAGCCGGCCGTGGTCGCCTTCGAAGAACGGCTGGGGGTCACCGGAGAGCTCCGTCCCGGTGAGGGGGATCCGCCAGAGCCGTTCGCCGCGCAGGCCCGCCATCCAGATCGAACCCTTGGCATAGGCGATACCGCTGGGGGACGCCTCCTCCGTCTTCCACTGGGCCACCGGGTCCACGAAGGCGGGGTCGCCCTTCTTGCCCTCCGCCTTCGGCCAGCCGTAGTTCTTGCCGGGCCGGATGAGATTCAGCTCGTCCCAGGTGTTCTGCCCGAACTCGGCGGCCCAGAGCCGCTTGTCGTCGTCCCAGGCCAGGCCCTGCACATTGCGGTGGCCCAGTGAGTACACCAGCGACCCTGGGGTCGGATTGTCCGGCGCGGGCCGGCCGTCCGGGGTCATCCGGAGGATCTTGCCGGCCAGGGACTCCGGGTCCTGGGAGAGACCCGTCTCACCGACCTCGCCCGTCCCCGCGTACAGCATCTTGTCCGGGCCGAAGGCGATCCGGCCGCCGTTGTGGACGACGCCCTTGGGGATATCCCGAAGGACCGTGTCGGGGGCGCCCAGCTGCTGGCCCGCGGGGCGGCGTTCGTCGTACCGCAGGCGGGCGACGCGATTGTCGGACTCGGTGGTGAAGTACGCGTAGACCTGGCGGTCGGCGGCGAAGGACGGCGACAGCGCCAGGCCCAGCAGCCCGCCCTCGCCGTTGGGGGCGACACCCGGGACCGAACCGATCTCCGTGACCTTCCCGGACTCCGCGTCGACCCTGGAGACCGTCCCCTCGTCGCGCGAGGCGACCAGCAGATCGCCGTCCGGCAGGACGGCCGCGCCCCAGGGGGACTTCAGCCCCTCGGCGACCGTCCCGGCCACCTTCGCGGACCCCTTGGCCGGAGCCCCCGACGGGGACGCGCTCGCACCGGGCCCCGACGAGGCCGAGGCGCCCGGAGACTTCGTGCCGTCCCCCTGGCCGCCCGATCCGCCACCGGACGACGAGCACGCCGCGCCCGTCATCAGCACGGCCGCGGCCAGCACGGCCCTCATACCAGCACGTCGCACGATTCCAATCCCTTCGACGGGGCCCTGGGGAGCCAGTGACTATCCTTCATACACCGCCCGCGCGATCCGGGTTCCCCTACCCCGCAACGGAGTTCACCGAGCACCGTTCGGCGGGCGGTCAGTCCCAGGAGTCCCAGGAGTCCCGGGCCGGGGGCAGCGCCCCGATCTCCGACTCGTCGCGCTCGGTGAGACGTATCCCCGCCGCCCCCGCGTTCTCCAGCGCCCACCGCTCCCGCTTCGCGCCCGGAACCGGGACCACATGACGGCCCCGGGCCAGCACCCACGCCAGCGCCACCTGGGCCGGTGTCGTCTCCGGGCCGTGCCGGGCGGCGATCCGGCGCAACCCCGCCACCAGCGGCTGGTTCGCCGCCATCATCTCCGCCGTGAAGCGGGGATGACGGGCCCGCGGATCGTCCGGCTCGAAGCCCCCGCCCGGCGTCAGAGTCCCGGTCAGAAAACCGCTGCCCAGCGGCATCGCGGCCAGGAAACCCACCCCGCGCGCCTCGCACCACGGCACCAGCCGGGCCAGAGCCCGGGGCGACCAGACCGACAGCTCCGCCTCGACGGCGCTCACCGGGAAGCTCTGCTGGAGCCGCTCCAGCAGCCGGATCGTTCCTTCGTAGGCATCCCCGGGCGCCGCCGTACCGCGCCGGAACGTCGGGATACCCCCCGCCGCCCCCACGGCGCACACCCCGAGCGCCCGTACCTTCCCCGCGGTGACCAGGTCGGCCATCGCGCCCCAGGTCTCCTCGACGGGTATGTCCGGATCGGTCCTGTGCAGCTGGTAGAGGTCGATCACATCGGTCTGGAGCCGCCGCAACGACGCGTCGCACGCCCGGCGCACATAGCCCGGACGGCCGTTGGCCACCACATGCCCGTCGGCCACCAGCAGCCCGACCTTGGTCGACACGAACGCGTCCGCCCGCCGCTCCCGCAGCACCCGGCCGATCAGCAGCTCATTGGTGTAGGGCCCGTACATATCGGCGGTATCCAGCAGGGTGGTGCCCGCGTCCAGCGCCGTGTGCACGGCCCGCCGGGACCGGTCACCGTTCCGCTGCGACGCGGTGTACGCCCAGCTCATCGGCATACACCCCAGCCCCACCGCGCCCACCCGCAACGCCGCCGCGCCGATCGTCCTGCACTCCACCCGCCCCTGCCCTCCACTCCCCGCGCCCACCCCCGGACGCCACCAAGCTAACCAACTCCCCGGCATCGTCCCCGCTCCCCCTCTCGCCGGGTCGCCCGGCCCCCGGCACCGGCACGTTCTACCCTCGTGACCATGACTGCTGATGTGTGGCTGCCCATACCGGCCGGCGAGATCGGGGGACTGCCTCCCGCGGGCGCGTCCGGCCTCGTCTACCGCCACTGGGACGGCGGGCCGGACTTCCCGGCCGACCCGGCCCACTGCGTCTTCTACACGGTGCCCCTGGAGAGGATGGAGATCGCGGTCCGTCCGTTGCCCGAGATGACGTCCGTACGGGTCGTTCAGACACTCACCGCAGGCACCGACCATGTCGAAGCGGCGCTCGGAAGCCTGCACTCCGGTGTACGCCTCTGCAACGCCAAGGGGGTCCACGAAGCGTCGACCGCCGAGCTGGCACTGGCCCTGCTCCTCGCGTCCCTGCGGGGGATCCCCCGCTTCGTCCGGGGCCAGGACGCCGAGGAGTGGCACGCCGGCTACTACCCGGCCCTCGCCGACAGGACGGTGCTGATCATCGGCTACGGATCGATCGGCGCGGCGATCGAGGACCGGCTCACCCCCTTTGAATGTGCGCGGGTCCTGCGCGTCGCGCGCTCCCCCCGCACCACCGAGCGCGGGGAAGTGCGACCATTCACCGATGTCCCCGGTCTGCTGCCCGACGCCGATGTGGTGATCCTCTCCACTCCGCTGAACGAGGGGACGAAAGGGCTGGTGGACGCCGCGTTCCTGGCCCGGATGAAGGACGGCGCGCTGCTGGTGAACGTCGCCCGGGGCGCCGTGGTCGACACCGGGGCGCTGCTCGCCGAGGCGGAGAGCGGACGGCTGACCGCCGCACTGGATGTCACCGACCCCGAACCCCTGCCCCCGGGGCACCCGTTGTGGCATGCTCCCGGCGTGCTGATCAGCCCTCATGTCGGCGGCTCCACCTCGGCGTACCTGCCCCGCGCCAAGCGGCTGCTGACCGCCCAGCTCACCCGGTTCGCGGCCGGTGAACCCCTCGGCAACGTCGTCCTCACCACCTGACGCGCTCCCCTCCGCACCCACGGCACCTCGGTACGCCTCCGGGCCCGACACCCTTCTGACCGGTGAGAACCCGCCACCCCTACCCCTCCCGCCCCCACCCCGCTTGACGTCACAGCCGAAAACGCTGCGAAGTCATCCGATCGCCGGGCGCGCCGCGACGCCTCCATGCCGTCACTGTGTGTAGAGGTGCTATGTCCCTGAGTGACCGTGCTGGTGTAAAGTCCCGACTTGGGGGCCGCACCCGCATGGGGTGGTGCAGCGTGGCGGCCCGACTGCCGAACGGATTTCGAGGGGGGCGACGGGCGATGTACGGCCAATGGCTACGGACCACGGATCCTGCGCGGCGGGGGCGCCACCGACGGCGCCCGTGGAGCGCCCGGGCATGTTCGCACCCCCCGGGGGCGGCGAGCAGTGGAGCGGTCCTGTGACCGCCCCGGAGGCGCGCCGGGCCGCTCGCGCGGCGGGCGGCGGAATCGTCACCCCGCTCCTCCTGGCCGTCGTCTGCTCCGGGTACGCCGTCGGCGCCACACTCGGCTGGGGATCGCGCGAACTCGCCCTGATCATGGGTGATTTCGGGCTGAGCGCGGCGGCGCTGATCGCCGCCGTCTCCTGTCTCTGCTACGCGCGCCGGGTGCCGTCCCGGCTGCGCCCGGCCTGGCTGCTGTTCGCGCTCTCCTCCCTGATGGCGGCCATCGGCAACGCCATCTGGGGCTGGTACGAGGTGGTGCTGGGCCAGCCGGTGCCGAGCCCGTCCGTCGCCGATGTGTTCTTCCTCTGCTTCCCGCCGCCCGCCATCGTCGGACTGCTGGTTCTGGCGAAACGGCCGGTGACCCGGGCCGGCTGGGTCTGTCTGGCCCTCGACTCCTGGCTGATCGGCGGATCCCTGCTGACCCTGTCCTGGAGCCTGGCGCTCGCCCACACGGCGAACGCCCAGGGCCGCAGCGTGGCGCCCGCGGCGCTCTCGCTCGCCTATCCGATGCTGGACATCGTGCTGGTCAGCATGGTGCTGGCACTCCACTTCCGCCGCTCGGGCGGTCATCGCTCCGCGGTCAACACCGCCGTCGCCGCACTCGCCCTCACGGTGGTCTCCGACGCGCTGTTCACCTCACCGCTGCTCCGGGAGACCTACCGCTCGGGCCAGCTGCTGGACGCGGGCTGGTTCGCCGGATCGCTGCTGCTGGCCTACGCCCCCTGGGGCGCCCGCAGACCTCCCGAGTCACCGCGCCCGCCGCGCGGGCCGCGCCATCTCAGCCGCCCGGTCACGGGCTCCCTCCCGGCGCTCACGCCGTATCTGGCCGCCGCCGTCTGCACCCTGGGGATCCTCTTCCACGTCGTCGAGGGCCGTCAGGTCGATCTGTTCGTGGTCCTCACCGCCTGCACGGTGGTGCTGGCCCTGGTCGTCCGCCAGGGCATCATGCTCATCGACAACATGGCCCTCACCCATGAGCTGGCCCAGAAGGAGAACCACTTCCGCTCCCTCGTCCAGGGGTCCAGCGACGTCATCATGATCGCCGCGCCGTCCGGGATACTGCGCTACGTCAGCCCCGCCGCTTCCGGTGTCTACGGGCGCGACGCCGAGGAGCTGACCGGCTCCGAGCTGGCCTGTCTCGTCCATCCCCAGGACCTTGGCCGGGTCGTCCACGAGGTGCGGCGGTTCCTGGCCACCACCCCCGAGGACGAGCCGACGACCCGGATCGAGTGCCGGTTCCGCTCGGGCGACGGCGAGTGGCTCAATGTGGAGTCCATCGTCAACCGCCACCAGGGCGGGCTGATCTTCAACAGCCGGGACGTCACCGAGCGGGTCCGGCTCCAGGCCCAGTTGCAGCACAGCGCCGAACACGACCCGCTGACCGATCTGCCCAACCGGGCGCTCTTCACCGAGCGGGTCCGGCGCGCGATCGGCGGCCGGCGGGCCCCCGACGCCGGTACGGCGGTGCTCTTCATCGACCTCGACGGCTTCAAGGGCGTCAACGACCGGCTCGGCCACCAGGCGGGCGACGAACTGCTGATCGCCGCCGCCGGACGGCTCGCCGAATCCGTACGCTCCGGTGATACGGCGGCCCGGCTCGGCGGCGACGAGTTCGCCGCCCTCATCCTCGGCGACGGCACCCGGGACCGGGCGTCCCGCGAGGCCCAGGTCGTGGAGATCGCCGACCGGCTGCGGCTCACGCTCTCCCAGCCGTACCGCATCGACGGACAGGACGTCCGCGTCGCCGCCTCCATCGGCGTCGCCTTCACCGAGCCCGGTATCAGCCCCACGGGGCTGATGCGCAACGCCGACCTCGCCATGTACCGGGCCAAGGCCGGGGGCAAGGACCGGGTGGAGCTGTACGCTCCGCAGATGCAGGCCGAGGTCGTCCGCAGGACCGAACTCGCCGCCCGGCTGCGCACGGCGCTCCACGAGGGCGAGTTCGCCCTCCTCCACCAGCCGGTGATCAATCTCGCCTCCGGCCGGATCGACGCCGTCTCCGCCCAGGCCCGCTGGCGCTCGGCCCACGGCATCCTCTTCACCCCCGCCGAGTTCCTGCGGGTCTCCGGCGACGGCGACCGGGCCGACGAACTGGGCCGCTGGCTGCTGGACGAGGCCGTCGCCCAGGCCGCCGAGCGCGACAGACGCGGCCACCACGTCCCGGTGACCGTACGGGTCTCCACCCGCCGGCTGCTCGACCGGTCCCTGCCGCCCGGCAGCATCGAGCGGCTGCTCGCCCGGCACGGGCTGCCCTCCGGCGCGCTCACCATCGAACTCTCCGACAACGACCCCCGGATCCACCAGGACACCCGGGCGTCCCTGGACGAGCTGGAGCAGCGGCTGATGGCGCTGCGCAGAATCGGCGTACGGATCGCGCTCGACGGCTTCGGCAGCGGCTATGCCGCGATCAACGCGCTGCGCCGGCTTCCACTGGACGTACTGAAGCTCGACCGGGGGCTGACCGACGGGATCGTGGAGTCCTCCCGTCAGTACAAGATCACCAGCGGGCTGCTGGGGATCGCCTGCGACCTCGGGATGGAGTCCGTGGCCGAGGGCGTCGACCTCCCCGAGCAGGTGCTCGCCCTGCGGGCCATGGGCTGCACCCACGGCCAGGGGGCCGCCTTCGCCGGCGCCCTCGACGAGTACCGGCTGCGCCGGGCCCTGGTCAGGGACGACTATCCGGTCACGGGCGAGGTCGCCCTGCCCGCCCTGACGGGAGGCGCTGCGGGTGGCTCGTTCCGGATGCGCGGCGGCTCACATAATGAGACTCGTGTCCCACCGGCTTGACAGTGGCGGCGCGTCGGGGAGAGGGTCAGTGCCATGCGCACCCGAATTCTCGTACTTGGACAGCGCGTCGGCTGAGCGGGTTCCCCACCAGGACCCCGCGGACTCCTCCCGACGCGCTCCCCTCGCCTGCCTCACGGCACGAGGGGTTTTTTGTTGCACCGGCACCGGGCGGCGAACCGGAGTCAAGCGGCGGAAAACCCAACAAAGAACTCAGCGAAGAACGCAGTACGACCCCCACCCGTCTCCCGAGCCCTCCTCAAGCCCAGCAGCACCCGCAGTCCCCCTCCGCGAACCCTCTGCTTCGAGAAGAGAATGCCGATGACCGAGCAGGCCACCGGGGCCCATCATCCCCAGCCGCGCGCCCGTACGGGCGGATCGCCGACCGCCGCGGTCGAGCACGTCACAGGTGCGCAGTCCCTCATCCGCTCGCTCGAGGAAGTCGGTGCCGACACCGTCTTCGGCATCCCCGGCGGAGCCATCCTCCCCGCCTACGACCCGATGATGGACTCCACCAGGGTGCGCCACATCCTGGTCCGCCACGAGCAGGGCGCGGGTCACGCGGCGACCGGATACGCGCAGGCCACCGGCAAGGTCGGGGTCTGTATGGCCACCTCGGGGCCGGGCGCCACCAATCTGGTCACCCCGATCGCCGACGCCCATATGGACTCCGTCCCGATGGTCGCGATCACCGGCCAGGTCGCCTCGCACGCGATCGGTACCGATGCCTTCCAGGAGGCGGACATCGTCGGCATCACCATGCCGATCACCAAGCACAACTTCCTGGTCACCAAGGCGGAGGACATCCCGCGGACGATCGCCGAGGCGTTCCACATCGCCTCCACCGGCCGCCCGGGACCCGTCCTCGTCGACATCGCCAAGGACGCCCTCCAGGCGCGCACCACCTTCAGCTGGCCGCCCGCCCAGGACCTGCCCGGCTACCGCCCCGTGACCAAGCCGCACGCCAAGCAGATCCGTGAGGCCGCCCGGCTGATCACCGAGGCCAAGCGCCCGGTGCTCTACGTCGGCGGCGGCGTCATCAAGGCCGGTGCCACCGCCGAGCTGAAGGTCCTCGCCGAGCTGACCGGCGCGCCCGTCACCACGACCCTGATGGCCCTCGGCGCCTTCCCCGACAGCCACCCGCTGCATGTCGGCATGCCCGGGATGCACGGCTCGGTCACCGCCGTCACGGCCCTCCAGAAGGCCGATCTCATCGTCGCCCTCGGCGCCCGTTTCGACGACCGGGTCACCGGCAAGCTGGACAGCTTCGCCCCGTACGCCAAGATCGTCCACGCGGATATCGACCCGGCCGAGATCGGCAAGAACCGTACCGCCGACGTCCCGATCGTGGGCGACGCCCGGGAGGTCGTGGCCGACCTGGTCCAGGCGGTGCAGGCCGAGCACAGCGACGGCCGGCGCGGCGACTACAGCGCCTGGTGGAAGGACCTCAACCGCTGGCGGGACACCTACCCCCTCGGCTACACCCAGCCGGAGGACGGCAGTCTCTCCCCGCAGCAGGTCATCGAGCGGATCGGCCAGCTCGCGCCCCCGGACACCGTCTACGCGGCCGGAGTCGGCCAGCACCAGATGTGGGCCGCCCACTTCATCCGGTACGAGCAGCCCGCCACCTGGCTCAACTCCGGCGGCGCCGGAACGATGGGCTACGCGGTCCCGGCCGCCATGGGCGCCAAGGCCGGCGCCCCCGACCGCACGGTCTGGGCCATCGACGGCGACGGCTGCTTCCAGATGACCAATCAGGAACTGACCACCTGCGCCCTGAACAACATCCCGATCAAGGTCGCCATCATCAACAACGGCGCCCTCGGCATGGTCCGGCAGTGGCAGACCCTCTTCTACAACCAGCGCTACTCCAACACCGTGCTGCACTCGGGACCCGGCGCCGACGGCACCGGTCCGAGCGCCGGTACCCGCGTCCCGGACTTCGTCAAGCTGTCCGAGGCCATGGGCTGCCACGCCCTGCGCTGCGAGTCCCCCGAGGACCTCGACAAGGTCATCGCCGAGGCCAACGCGATCAACGACCGGCCGGTCGTGATCGACTTCATCGTCCACGAGGACGCCATGGTCTGGCCGATGGTCGCCGCCGGGACCTCCAACGACGAGGTCATGGCCGCCCGCGGGGTGCGCCCCGACTTCGGCGACGGCGAAGACGACTGAGCGAGCAGAGAGAGACGGAAGACCCACCCATGTCAACCAAGCACACGCTCTCCGTCCTGGTGGAGAACACCCCGGGCATCCTCGCCCGGATCGCCGCCCTGTTCTCCCGCCGCGGCTTCAATATCGACTCGCTCGCCGTCGGCGTCACCGAGCACCCCGACATCTCCCGGATCACCATCGTGGTCGGTGTCGAGGACCTTCCGCTGGAGCAGGTCACCAAGCAGCTCAACAAGCTGGTCAATGTGCTGAAGATCGTCGAGCTGGAACCCAGCGCCGCGATCCAGCGCGAACTGGTCCTGGTGAAGGTGCGGGCCGACAACGAGACCCGCTCCCAGATCGTCGAGATCGTCCAGCTCTTCCGCGCCAAGACCGTGGACGTCGCACCCGAGGCCGTGACCATCGAGGCCACCGGGTCCAGCGACAAGCTGGAGGCCATGCTCCGGATGCTGGAGCCGTTCGGCATCAAGGAGCTGGTCCAGTCCGGCACGATCGCCATAGGGCGCGGTGCCCGGTCCATCACCGACCGGTCCCTGCGCGCCCTGGACCGCTCCGCCTGACACCGCGGTCCGCCCCCGGCCGGGGCCCCGCCCCGGCCCGTACCACCCCGGGTCCCCGCCCGTATCGCGAGACCCCCCGCCAGACCCTTCCCTCCCCGCCGTACGGTGGGACGCACCATCAGCACTCAAGGAGATATCCCAGTGGCCGAGCTGTTCTACGACGACGATGCCGACCTCACCATCATCCAGAACCGCAAGGTCGCGGTCATCGGCTACGGCAGCCAGGGCCACGCCCACGCCCTGTCGCTCCGTGACTCCGGCGTCGACGTCCGCGTCGGTCTGCACGAGGGCTCCAAGTCCAAGGCCAAGGCCGAGGAGCAGGGTCTGCGCGTGGTGACGCCCGCCGAGGCGTCCGCCGAGGCCGACGTCATCATGATCCTGGTCCCGGACCCGATCCAGGCCCAGGTCTACGAGGAGTCCATCGCCCCGAACCTGAAGGACGGCGACGCCCTCTTCTTCGGTCACGGCCTGAACATCCGCTTCGGCTTCATCAAGCCCCCGGCCGGTGTCGACGTCGCCATGGTCGCCCCCAAGGGCCCGGGCCACCTGGTCCGTCGTCAGTACGAGGAGGGCCGCGGCGTCCCGTGTATCGCCGCGGTCGAGCAGGACGCCACCGGCAAGGCCTTCGAGCTGGCGCTCTCGTACGCCAAGGGCATCGGCGGCACCCGGGCCGGGGTCATCAAGACCACGTTCACCGAGGAGACCGAGACCGACCTCTTCGGTGAGCAGGCGGTGCTCTGCGGTGGTACGGCCGCCCTGGTCAAGGCCGGTTTCGAGACGCTGGTCGAGGCCGGATACCAGCCGGAGATCGCCTACTTCGAGTGCCTCCACGAGCTGAAGCTGATCGTCGACCTGATGTACGAGGGCGGCCTGGAGAAGATGCGCTGGTCGGTCTCCGAGACCGCCGAGTGGGGCGACTACGTCACCGGCCCGCGGATCATCACCGACCAGACCAAGGCCGAGATGAAGAAGGTCCTCACCGAGATCCAGGACGGCACGTTCGCCAAGAACTGGATGGACGAGTACCACGGCGGTCTGAAGAAGTACCAGGAGTACAAGACGCAGGACGAGAACCACCTGCTGGAGACCACAGGCAAGGAGCTGCGGAAGCTCATGAGCTGGGTCGACAACGACGACGCCTGAGTCGTGGAGGAAGGGCCGGGGCCCCCGGGGAGTCGTATCCCGGGACGCTCCGGCCCTTCGGTCCTTTCCGGCGGATCCCGGCCGGGCCCGCGGGCCCGGCCGTCGTCCGCCACTTCGTCCAGCCTCGGACGGGTGATCCTGCCGTGAAGGCGCATGACTCCCCCCGGGGCGGCACTACACTTCTCAACAACACGCGTCAGGCCCACAGTGTCGTGCGTCTTCCACGCGGCTAGCCCCTCCACCGCCTGCGGCCGTCGGGACGGCCGTCTCCCGCCAGGGCCCTCCGGGCACCGCCGGGACTCCTTGGACTTGTGAGGACTCACGTGAGCGCTGAGCTTGCCCGTAAACCCGTCGTACTCATCGCCGAAGAGCTGTCGCCCGCCACCGTGGACGCGCTCGGTCCGGACTTCGAGATCCGCCACTGCAACGGCGCGGACCGCGCGGAGCTGCTGCCCGCGATCGCCGACGTGGACGCGATCCTGGTCCGTTCGGCGACCAAGGTCGACGCCGAGGCCATCGCCGCCGCGAAGAAGCTGAGGGTGGTCGCCCGCGCCGGGGTCGGTCTGGACAACGTCGACGTCTCCGCCGCCACCAAGGCCGGTGTCATGGTGGTCAACGCGCCCACCTCGAACATCGTCACCGCCGCCGAGCTGGCCTGTGGGCTGCTGATCGCCACCGCCCGCAATATCCCGCAGGCCAACACGGCGCTGAAGAACGGCGAGTGGAAGCGCTCCAAGTACACGGGTGTGGAGCTGGCCGAGAAGACGCTGGGCGTCGTCGGCCTGGGCCGGATCGGGGTCCTGGTCGCCCAGCGGATGTCCGCGTTCGGGATGAAGATCGTCGCCTACGACCCCTATGTCCAGCCCGCGCGGGCCGCGCAGATGGGCGTCAAGCTGCTCTCCCTGGACGAGCTGCTGGAGGTCTCCGACTTCATCACCGTCCATCTGCCGAAGACCCCCGAGACCCTGGGGCTCATCGGTGACGAGGCGCTGCACAAGGTGAAGCCGACGGTCCGGATCGTCAACGCGGCGCGGGGCGGCATCGTCGACGAGGAGGCGCTGGCCTCGGCGCTGAAGGAGGGCCGGGTCGGCGGCGCGGGTCTGGACGTCTACGCCAAGGAGCCGTGCACCGACTCCCCGCTGTTCCAGTTCGACCAGGTCGTCTGTACGCCGCATCTGGGCGCGTCCACCGACGAGGCGCAGGAGAAGGCCGGTATCGCGGTGGCCCGTTCGGTGCGCCTCGCGCTCGCCGGCGAGCTGGTGCCCGACGCGGTCAACGTCCAGGGCGGAGTGATCGCCCAGGACGTCAAGCCGGGGCTGCCGCTGGCCGAGCGGCTGGGCCGGATCTTCACCGCCCTGGCGGGCGAGGTCGCGGTCCGGCTCGATGTCGAGGTGTACGGCGAGATCACCCAGCACGATGTGAAGGTGCTGGAACTCTCCGCGCTCAAGGGCGTGTTCGAGGACGTCGTCGACGAGACCGTGTCGTATGTCAACGCCCCGCTGTTCGCCCAGGAGCGGGGGGTCGAGGTCCGGCTGACCACCAGCTCGGAGTCCCCGGACCACCGCAATGTGGTGACCGTGCGCGGCACGCTCGGCGGCGGTGAGGAGATCTCGGTCTCCGGCACGCTCGCCGGTCCGAGGAACGTCCAGAAGATCGTCGGCATCAACGACCACGACGTGGATCTCGCGCTCTCCGAGCACATGCTGGTCCTGCGGTACGAGGACCGGCCCGGTGTGGTCGGCACGGTCGGCCGGATCCTGGGCGAGGCCGGTCTCAACATCGCCGGGATGCAGGTCTCGCGGGCCGAGGAGGGCGGCGAGGCGCTGGTCGTGCTCACCGTCGACGACACCGTGCCGCAGCCGGTGGTCACGGAGATCGCCGAGGAGATCGGCGCCACGTCGGCGCGCTCGGTCGACCTGTCCGACTGATCGCCGTCCGGCGGATCCGACGGGTCCGGTCGGTCCGCAAGGTCCGCACGGTCTGCAAGGTCCATGCGTTCGGTCGGCCGTCCGGCCGGCTCAGGTAACTCTCACGCCTCCGGGCCCGGTTCACCCAGATGAACCGGGCCCGGAGGCGTTCGGTGTCGTACGGCCGGTTCAGCGGCGGCGGCCGGCCGGCTCGGGGGCGGGCGCGGCGGCCGGCAGCCGTCCCCCGGGCGGCCCCGGGGTCCGCTCCCGGCGCAGCAGGACGAGGGCGAGCAGGGCCGCGAAGAGCATCAGCCCGGCGGTGCTCAGGGCCGCCAGCCGCATCCCCTCCACGAAGGCTTCCCCGGCGGCCGTCAGCAGCGGGCCGCCCAGCTCCCCGGGCAGCCGTCCGGCGACGGCGACCGCGCCGCCGAGGGTCTCCCGGGCGGTCTCCACCGCCCCCGCGGGCAGCCCCTCAGGGGCGGTGTCGTCGACACCGGCGCGATAGACCGCCGTCCCGATCGAACCGAGGACGGCCATCCCGAGCGCGCCGCCGAACTCGGTCGCGGTCTCCAGCAGGGACGCCGCGGAACCCGCCTTGTCGGGCGGCGCGGCCGACAGCGCCCGGTCGTTCATCAGCGCCAGGACGGAGACCAGTCCCGAGCCGGTGACCGAGGTGCTGACCAGGACCAGGGCGAGCTGATCCGTACCGGTGAGGGAGAGGGCGGCGAAGCCGGTCGCCGCGACGAGGAAGGCGGCGCAGACGACGATACGCCGGGAGAAGACCCGGGCGAGCGCCCCGGCGGCAGGGGCGGCGGCGCCGACGGGCACCGCCGGCAGGACGCTCCACAGCGCCGCCTCCAAAGGGCCCATGGCGAGCACCGACTGCAGATACTGGGTGGTGAAGTAGGCCGTTCCCATCAGGGCGAAGACGCTGATCAGCAGCAGGGCGGCGCTCCGTCCGAAGTCCGGGTCCGCGAACAGCTCCCGGCTGATCATCGCGTCCGGCCGGGTGCGCTGCCGGTGGACGAAGAGGGCGCCGACGGCCAGCCCGGTGACCAGCCAGAGGACGGCGGCCGGGGCCGGACCCTCGACGGCGATCTCCTTGAGTCCGTACACCGCCGGGAGGACGGCTCCGGCCGACAGCAGGACGCTCGGTACGTCGAAGCGGCCGGGCGCCGGGTCCTTCGACTCCGGTACGAGGACGGGCGCGAGGGCCAGCAGCAGCACCATCGCCGGGACGTTGACCAGGAAGACGGAGCCCCACCAGAAGCGTTCGAGCAGCACGCCGCCCAGGACCGAGCCGAGGGCCACGCCGGTGGCCAGGGTGCTCGACCAGATGCCGATCGCCAGGGTGCGTTCGCGGTCGTCGCGGAAGAGGGTGCGGACCAGGGCCATGGTGCTGGGCATCAGGGTCGCGCCGCCGATGCCGAGCAGGACCCGGGCGGCGATCAGCGTCTCGGCGCTGTCGGCGTAGGCGGCCAGCACGGACGCGGCGCCGAACGCGGCGGCGCCGGCCATCAGCAGCTTGCGGCGGCCGATCCGGTCGCCGAGCGCGCCCATGGTGATCAGCAGTCCGGCGAGGGCGAAGGCGTAGCTGTCGAGGATCCAGAGCTGCTGTGCGGCGCTCGGATCCAGTTCGCGGTTGACGGCGGGGATCGCGAAGTAGAGGACGGAGACGTCCATCGAGACCAGGAGGAGGGGGAGCAGCAGGACGACGAAGGCCGTCCATTCGCGGCGGCCGGCGCGTGGGCCCCCGGTGGCTGAGTTCGGCATGAGCGGAACCATACAAGCGTATTAAACATGTGTCTATGACGTGCGTATAAGACGCTTGTATGGGACGCTCGTCCAAGAGGCTCCGGGCGGCGGTACCCTCCGGGCATGGGACATCGTGAGGATCTGCTCGAAGGCGCCAAGCGCTGCCTGCTGGAGAAGGGGTACGCGCGGACCACCGCCCGCGACGTGGTCGCCGCGTCCGGGACGAATCTCGCCTCCATCGGCTACCACTACGGCTCCAAGGACGCGCTGCTGCAGGCCGCCTTCCTCGCGCTGATGGAGGCCTGGGGCGACTCGGTGGACCAGCCGGCCGAAGCCGCCGGACTGCCCGGGGCCGGGCCCGAGCGGTTCGAGGCGGTCTGGCGGCGGATGGTCTCGGGGTTCCCCGTCCACCGCGCGCTGTGGAAGCTCCAGATCGAGGTGGTGGCCCGGCTCGACGAGGACGAGAAGCTGGCCGAGGCGCTGCGCGGCTGGCAGGTGCGCGGCCGGACCGAGCTGGCCCAGCTCTTCGGCGGCGTCGACGCGGGCGAGGACCCCGAACGCGCCCGGGGCACAGGGCTGCTCGCCCAGGCGCTGGTGGCGGGCGTGATGACCCAGTGGCTGGTGGATCCGGACACCGCGCCCACGGCGGAGGACCTGGCGGAGGGGCTGAAGGCGCTGGCGGGAATCCCGGCGTAACACCGGTTCGCCCCAGGCGTCGGCCTTCGTCGGCCGTGGCATCCGGGCCGGGGCCTGCGCGGCCCGCGGCGGTCGGCCCGCGGCGGTCGGTCCGCTACAGGCGGGCCGTCTTCAGCGCCATGTGCAGCAGCAGGCGGTGCTCGCCGTCGGCCAGGTCGAGGCCGGTGAGCTGCTCCACCCGGGACAGCCGGTAGTAGAGCGTCTGGCGGTGAATGCCGAGCGCGGCGGCCGTCCGGCCCGCCTGTCCGGCGTGGTCGAGGAAGACCTCGGCGGTACGGGCCAGCTCCCGGTGGGCCGGGGCGAGCAGGGGGCGGACCGCCGGATCGTCCGCGGCCGGACCGTCCGCGAGGGCCGTGAGCATGCGGTACGGGCCGATGTCGGCCCACTCCACGACCCTCGGCGACCCGGGCTCGGCATGGGCCGCGCGGGCCGCGGCGGTCGCCTCGTACCAGGCGGTGTCGAGCCCGGAGAGGCCGGTACGCGGGGCGGCGACGCCCGCGGTCGGAGCCGGGGGAGCGGGCGGGGAGGCGGAGGCGCCGGGCCCCTTCGCGCCCGTCTTCGCGCGCGGCGTCGAACCGCCGGAGGCACCCGCGCCCGTCAGCTGTTCCGCGACGGCCAGCGCCGGTCCCGTGACATCGCCGGAGCGGAGCCGTACCAGCGCCGCGAGCACCTGGGACGAAGGACCGGCACCGTCGCGGTCGCCCGAACGCGAGCCCGAGCCCGAGCCCGAGTGCGGGCCCGAGCGCCCGCCCGCGCCCGGTTCGTCCGCCGCCGCGGGGGAGCGGGCGCCGGGCGCCGGGCTCCAGGGGACGGTGAGTGTGCACAGGGCGGCGACCGCGGGCAGCGACTGCGCCGACGGCGCGTCCGCCGAAGTCCAGGGCGCCACACAGACGACGGCGTGCGGCCCTTCGACCCCGCGGCCGACCCCGCCCAGGGCCGTCCGGAGCGCGGCCACCGCCATGTCGTACTGCCAGCCGCGTTCCGCCGTCAGGGCGGCCCGCAGCTCCCGCGCCACATCGGCGTCGGCCCGCTCCTCGTCCGCCAGCAGGACGCCGATCCTGGCGGCCACCTCCATCGCCGCCGCGAGCTGCTCGGCGGTCGGGCCCGGGGTGGTGTCCAGCAGCCAGACGTAGCCGAGGACGACACCCCGATGGCGTACCGGCAGACAGAGCCGGTCGCGGTAGACCCCGGCGTCCGGCGCGGCCGGGATCCGGACCGGGCCCGTCGCCCGGGTGATGCCGAACCCCTCGAACCAGGCCCGGACCGCCGGGGTGGACCGGCGGGTCAGGATCGAGCGGGTGCGCACCGGGTCGAGCTGGGCCTCGTCGAAGGCGCTGTCGCTGTCGTGGGCGCCGAAGGCGATCAGGCCGAAGTCGCGGTTCTCCAGCGTCGCCGGGGCCGCCAGCAGTGCCGAGATCTCGTCGACGAGGTCCTGGTAATCACCCTTCACCCGGACATTCTGGCACGGTCCGGTCCACCCTTCAGACATCTGTCTGAGATCCGGGCCACGGATGCGTGACAGCTGTCGATGGCCGACGATCGGAGCGATCCTTAGATTTCACGGTGGTTCTTCGTGCCGTTCCGGATCGCCTTCCCCGCGACCCGGGCCGGCCTGCTCGTACATCATCCGTGGAGGTCCCCGTGCTGGGTCCCGTGATCCTCGCCGCGTCGCGCAGCGACAAAATGCGCCGCGTCATCTCGGCCGCTCCGGTCACCAAGCCGGTCGTGAACCGGTTCATCGCAGGTGAGAACGTGCACGAGACGGTTCCCGTCGTCGTCGACACGGCCGCCGGCGGACTGGAGGTCACCCTCGACGTCCTCGGCGAGGACATCACCGACCCGGCGGAGGCGCTCCGCGCCCGGGACGCCTACCTGGAGCTGATCGAGGCGCTGAAGCCGCTCGGTCTCGGCGAGCGCGTCGAGATGTCGGTGAAGCTGTCGTCCTTCGGGCAGGCGCTGTCCGGCGGTCACGATCTGGCGCTGCGGAACGTCACTCCGGTCGTCGAGGCCGCCACCGAGATCGGCACCACGGTCACCCTGGACATGGAGGACCACACCACGGTCGACTCCACCCTGGCGATCCACGCCGATCTCCGGGAGCGCTTCCCCCGGACCGGTGCCGTCGTCCAGTCGTACCTCTTCCGCACCGAGGACGACTGCCGGATGCTCGCCGAGGCCGGTTCCCGGGTCCGGCTGGTCAAGGGCGCCTACAAGGAGCCCGCGACCGTCGCCTACCAGGACAAGGCCGAGGTCGACAAGGCGTACATCCGCTGCCTGCGGATCCTGATGGAGGGCGAGGGGTACCCGATGATCGGGTCCCACGACCCGCGCATCATCTCCATCACCCAGGAGCTGGCCCGCCGGGCGGGCCGCAAGCTCGACGACTACGAGTTCCAGATGCTGTACGGCATCCGGGAGGCCGAGCAGGCCCGGCTGGCCGCCGAGGGCCACCGGATGCGGGTGTACATCGCGTACGGCACCGACTGGTACGGCTACTTCATGCGCCGGCTCGCCGAGCGCCCCGCCAACCTGGCGTTCTTCCTGCGCTCCCTCGCCACCCGCGGCTGACCGAGCCCCCCGAACCACGTACGCCACGAACGAAGGAGAGTCGGCACCCATGGACGCTGTCACCCAGGTCCCCGCGCCGGTCAACGAGCCGGTCCACTCCTACGCGCCCGGCAGCCCGGAGCGCGCCCGCCTGGAGGCGAAGCTCAAGGAGCTGGCCGAGAACCCGATCGAGCTGCCGATGACCATCGGCGGCGAGCGCCGGATGGGCGGCGGCGAGCGGGTCGACGTGGTCCAGCCGCACAACCACCGGGCCGTCATCGGCACATTCGCCGGTGCCACCGAGCAGGACGCCCGGGACGCGGTCGACGCCGCCCTGGCCGCCGCTCCGGCCTGGCGCGCGATGTCCTTCGACGACCGTGCCGCGATCATCCTGCGGGCGGCCGAGCTGCTGGCCGGGCCGTGGCGCGAGACGCTGGCCGCCTCGACCATGCTGGGCCAGTCGAAGACCGCCCAGCAGGCCGAGATCGACACCCCGTGCGAGCTGGTCGACTTCTGGCGCTTCAATGTCGCCTACGCCCGTGACCTGCTCGCCGAGCAGCCGCCGGCGAACTCCCCGGGTGTGTGGAACCGGCTGGACCACCGGCCGCTGGAGGGCTTCGTCTACGCGATCACGCCCTTCAACTTCACCGCCATCGCGGGCAACCTGCCCACCGCCCCCGCCCTGATGGGCAATGTGGTGGTCTGGAAGCCGTCCCCGACGCAGACCCACTCCGCCGTGCTGCTGATGCAGCTGCTGGAGGAGGCCGGGCTGCCCAAGGGCGTCATCAACCTGGTCACCGGTGACGGCATCGCCGTCTCCGAGGTCGCCCTGAACCACCCCGAGCTGGCCGGTATCCACTTCACCGGCTCGACCCGCACCTTCCAGCACCTGTGGAAGACGGTCGGCGGCAACATCGAGAAGTACCGCTCCTACCCGCGGATCGTCGGCGAGACGGGCGGCAAGGACTTCGTCGTCGCCCACCCGAGCGCCGACCGCGCGGTGCTGAAGACGGCGCTTACCCGTGGTGCCTTCGAGTTCCAGGGCCAGAAGTGCTCGGCGACCTCCCGGGCGTACATCCCCGCCTCCATCTGGAACTCCGGTTTCAAGGAGGAGTTCGCGGCCGAGGTCGACGGGATCGCCATGGGCGATGTCACCGATCTTTCGCACTTCATCGGCGCCGTGATCGACGACCGCGCGTTCGCCAAGAACAAGGCCGCGATCGACCGGGCGAAGGCCGACCCGACCTGCGAGATCGTCGCCGGTGGCACCTACGACGACTCGGTCGGCTACTTCGTCCGTCCGACGGTCATCCTCTGCACCGACCCGGGCAACGAGGTCTTCACGGACGAGTACTTCGGCCCGATCCTCGCGATCCACGTCTACGAGGACGAGTCCGCCGAGGGCTACGACGCGATGCTGGACCAGATGGAGTCGGTGTCCGCGTACGCCCTGACCGGCTCGGTCATCGCCAACGACCGTGCCGCGGCCGCGCACACGATGGCGAAGCTGCGGTACGCCGCGGGCAACTTCTACATCAACGACAAGTCGACCGGTGCCGTCGTCGGCCAGCAGCCCTTCGGCGGCGGCCGGGCCTCGGGCACCAACGACAAGGCGGGTGCCCCGCAGAACCTGATGCGCTGGACGCTGACCCGCGCGATCAAGGAGACGCTGGTGGCGCCGACCGAGTACGACTACCCGCACATGGGCTGACCCCCGCACGGGCCGCCCCCGCACGGGCCCCGAGGCCCGTGGGGACGCCCCCCAAGACACCGCCCCCGTTCAGGCCCCCACGCCGGAACGGGGGCGGTATCCATGTCCGGGGTCCCGGCCCGGGGGCCCGTCCGGGGGTGGTCAGTCCCCGGACGGTCCGCCGGTACGGGGGGACTCCGCGATGCGCTTGATCGCGTCCAGCCGGGCATCCCAGTCGGAGGCGACCCGGGCCATCCACCGGGACGCCTCCATGAGCCGGGCGGGCAGGACCGTGTACCGCGTCTCCCGTCCGGCCCGCCGCCCGCCGACCAGACCGGCGCGGTCGAGGATCCCCAGATGCTTGACGATCGCCTGACGGCTGACGGGGAGTTCGGCCGCGAGAACGGTCGCCGTGGCGCTGCCGTGCCGGGCGAGGCCGTCGAGTATCCGGCGGCGGGTGGGGTCGGCGAGGGCCGACAGCACCTCGGACATGGCATCCGCCGGGTCCGTGGGGCCGCCCCCGGCCGGGGTGTCGCTGCCTCCAGTCATACGGTGATTCTCACCCGTCCGTTCCCGTGCCCGGGCGGTCGTCCCCCGTCACGCCCTCGGTGTTCCCGGTCTCCGCGTAGTTCTTGATATTGACGACCTGCCCGGCCCAGCCGCCGTCATGGCTCTCGTACGAGGCCGTGGCCTGACGTTCGGCCGGGACGACGAGGGCCGCGAAGCCGGTCTCGACGACCCGCAGGAGCGTGCCGGCCCCGGCCGGGACGAGGGTGAACTCCACGAGGGTCGAGTTCCCCTCGACGGCGGGCTCGCCCGGATAGGCGGCGGCCCAGCGGTAGGCGAACCGCCGCGGCGGCTCGACGGTCACGATGGTCGTGGGGAACTCCCCGTGCTCCCCGTGATCGAGGAACATCGTCCCGCCGGGCCGCAGATCGATCGGCGCGGGCTCGCCCTGCCCGAACCACTTCCCGACGTGCCGGGGGTCGGTGAGCACCGCCCAGACGCGTTCGGGCGACGCGTCGATGGCGATCTCCTTCTCGATCCGGTCCTGCTCGGGGCCGGTGGCGGATGTGTCGGTCATGGCCGGAGCCTCCTGTCCGTCTTCCTCGCACGCCACCATGACGTGCTACCCCATGGTTGCGCGTATTGGATTTTTACGCAACCAGAGAGTTGCGCGTTAGGGGGATGGGTGAGGGGTCGCGGGGTGTGCGGAGGAGTCCGGGTGCGCGCTGTGGGTGGGCATGCCCGACACTGCCGTGCGCGGATCCCCGAGGGGCGGTTCTGTCACCGGCCCGTCCGCGCGCGGCCCGTTCGTGGTCGGGCCTACTTCCCGTAGAAGTCGCCGCTCGCGGGCCGTACCGGCCACTCGGCGGCACCCTGCCTCGTCATGGGGTAACGCACGGAGAAGAGTTCGGCGCTCATGCGGATGTCGTTGACCTCGGCGACGAGTCGGGCGCCATCGACGGTGACGGTCGAGGTCCGGATGATCCTCAGGAGCGGAACGCCGGGCGGGAGGAGGAGCGCCGCCGTCTCGTCGGGGCTCGGAGTGCTGGCCGTGACTTCCTCCTCCCAGGAGATCGGCGCGCCGGCCCACTCCTCGATCCGGTCGTAGATCCCGCCCGGCCCGGTGTGCCCCGCCAGGGCCGGCAGTGCGGCGACCGCGTCGGGATGGAGCCAGCTGTCGGTGAGCTGGCGGTGCGCCGGTACGTCCGGGTCGCCGTTGAGGCGTTTGCGGACCACGACCGGTGAGCCCGCTTCCACGCCCAGGGCCGCCGCGATGTCGCCCGGTACGGGGAGGGTGCCCACCTCGGTCCGGCTTCCGGCGACCGCGCGCCAGTGCTGGACGTTCGCCCCGGAGTAGTAGCCGAGCTCGTCGCGCTCCATGCCGCGGGACCGGACCATGCGCGTCACCGGCCGCTCGCGTACGGTCGTCCCTGTTCGGCCGCCCCGGTACTCCGCGAGCCCTTCCCGCTTCAGGAGGCCGAGCGCCTCCCGTGCGGTCTGCCGGGAGACCCCGTGCTCCTCGGCCAGGGCTTCCATGGTGGGCAATCGGTCCCCGGGCCTGAGCTCCGCGCGGTGAATGCGCCCGCGAAGTTCGGCCGCGATCTCTTCCGATGTGCGCGCCATCCGGTACTCCCCTCCTGGGTCCCTCCTGCGGGTGACCTCAGCTTAGGTGCTAGCAGGTACCTCTTGACTCGGCGGAGTCGGCGCGACACTATCAGCAGACGAGTTAGGTGCTAGCACCTAACTTGACCGGCTCACGTCGTGGGCCTGCTCGGCGTCGGCGTCGTCCGATGGGGACATGCTCTCCGGCAGTGCCGGAGGCCCGGCGATTCCGCCGTCGGCAGGCCTACCGCAACCCATCAGGAGTCACGATGAGTCCTGCCCCGCCCTCCTCACCCTTCCCGGCATCGCCGACGGCACGCCTTCCGCATTCCGCCGCACTCCGCTCCTACAAGGGGCTGCCTGTGCCCTACATCACCGCCTGGAGTGGTGAGACCGCCGATGATCGGCCCCTCGTCATGCGCCGGGGACGGTTGCAGTACCACCCGCCGCTGCCGGGGGACTTCGACTCCCACGGGGTGCTGTGGCTGCACCAGCGCATCACGCCCGGCATCGGAACCCCCTGCTTCTCCGCCGTCCATACGCCCCGTCAGCGCCGCGCCATGCTCCGGCTCCTCTGTCAGATCTGTGGTCAGCCGGCCGACCGGACATCCGAAGGCGTGCTGTGGCTCCTCCCCGGTCCGCTCACCGGAGCGGCCGAGGGCGAGATCACCACCCACCCTCCTGTCTGCGCCCCCTGTGCTCCCCTCGCTCTGGCCCACTGCCCCAATCTCCGTCGCCACGCCACTGCGCTGCGGGCCCGGCGCCCCGAGGCGGACCATCTCTACGGCACCCTCTTCCGCCCCACCCCGGACGGGCCGGCCGCCGTCCGCAACACCCATGTTCTCCGGGGCAGCCACTACACCCCCTGGTTCCGTGCCGCCCACATCGCCACCACTCTCAACGAGGTCACCCCTGTCAGCCTCCCCCGACTCCCCTGAACGCGCGGTCGGGGCGGACGTCTTCGTATGGGCCCTCGACGAGTCGTGGGGCCACGATCAGCGACAGGCCGACGGCGAACCCGCCGCCCAGCAGCGCCGGATACCCGGATCGGAAATTGAGTACGGCCCGGGTGCGCGCCCTGTCAGGCTGCTGTCATGCCGATCACACCCGACGCCGTATCCGCCGCCGGTCAGGACGCGCCCGCCGTGCCCGCGGAGCCGCTCTCCGTCCTCCATACCTTCCAGCTCACCCCCGCCGAACTGGCAGCCGTCCGTGCCCTGCTGGACGAGGCGTTCGAGGGGGACTTCTCCGACGAGGACTTCGAACACGGGCTCGGCGGGATGCACGCCCTGATCCACGACCCCGCCGGACGGCTGATCGCCCACGGCTCCGTGATCATGCGACGGGTGCTCCACGGGGGCCGCTGGTTCCGGGTCGGCTATGTGGAGGCCCTCGGCGTCCGCGCCGACCGGCAGCGCCAGGGTCTCGGCGGCCGGTTGATGGCGGCCCTCGAACCGATCGTGGCCCGCGCCTACGACTTCGGCGCGCTCTCGGCCTCCGCCGAGGGCGCCGGCCTCTACCGCTCGCGCGGCTGGCGCCCCTGGGAGGGCCGGATCGAGGGCGTGGGCCCCGAGGGCATCGTCCGGCTGGCCGACGAGGAGGGCTCCACCTTCGTATGGGGCGGGATCCCGGCCCCGGAGGACGCCCTCGCCTTCGACTGGCGGGACGGCGACGTCCTCTGATCCGCCGGAGGACCGCCGGACTCCGGCCCCTCCCGACACCGACCCTCCGGCGAAGGTCTTTCACCCCTTCGAGTGATGTGCGCCACGACGGCGGCACCGGTCGTGACCTGGGTGTTCCATGATCTCCGTCTCAGATAGTAGGAAGTCCGACTACTTGTAGAGACAGAAGCGCGTCGCTGCCCTAGCTTTGTAGGAGCCGAACGTCTCGCTCGATCCAGCGAATGGCGGTTCCGAGTACGCGCCCCACCGGCAGGTGACCCCTGCGCGGCGCGCTCGCCGCCCCACCCGGCGCCTTCGACATCCCCGTGATCTCCAAGGAGTCGATCACTATGTCCGCCGCTGCTCCCACCGCCGTTCCCGCCGCCGTTCCCGCTTCGGCGTTCGAGGCCGTCCGCCGTGACCGGGTCCGCCTTCGCCGCCCCCGTACGGACGAGTCCGACCGCCGCAACGCCGCCGCGGCGCTCCAGCGCGCGCTCGACCGCCGTGACAACGGCGGCTCCACCGGACACTGACGCCCCGCGCCGTCCGCCGCCCCGGTGAGTTGTCCAGTAAATGGACGGCTTGTGTCATGGGGTGGGATGGCGAGTAGGGTGCCCACATGCCCCGCAGCCTCAACATCGCAGTCATTCCCGGCGACGGCATCGGCAAGGAAGTCGTCGCCCAGGGACTCAAGGTCCTGACCTCCGTCCTCCCGCAGGACGTGAAGCTGGAGACCGTCGAGTACGACCTCGGCGCCCAGCGCTGGCACCGCACCGGGGAGACCCTCCCGGACGCGGAGCTGGAGGCCCTCAAGGGGCACGACGCGATCCTGCTCGGTGCCATCGGCGACCCCTCCGTGCCCTCCGGTGTGCTGGAGCGGGGGCTGCTGCTCAAACTGCGGTTCGCCTTCGACCACTTCGTCAATCTGCGGCCGTCGAAGCTCTTCCCGAACACCGCCACCCCGCTGGCCGGCCGTCCCGAGATCGACTTCGTCGTCGTCCGCGAGGGCACCGAGGGCCCGTACACGGGCAACGGCGGTTCCCTGCGCACCGGTACGCCCGCCGAGGTCGCCACCGAGGTCAGCCTGAACACGGCCTACGGTGTCGAGCGGGTCGTCCGGGACGCCTACGAGCGGGCGAACGCCCGCCCCCGCAAGAAGCTGACGCTGGTCCACAAGAACAACGTCCTCGTGTACGCGGGTCATCTGTGGAAGAACATCTTCGACCGGGTGGGGCAGGAGTACCCCGAGGTCACCACCGACTATCTGCACGTCGACGCGGCGACGATCTTCTTCGTCACCCAGCCGGAGCGCTTCGACGTCATCGTCACCGACAACCTCTTCGGTGACATCCTCACCGACCTCGCCGCCGCCGTCACCGGCGGAATCGGCCTGGCCGCCTCCGGCAACATCAACCCGACGGGCGCCTTCCCGTCGATGTTCGAGCCCGTCCACGGCTCCGCCCCCGATATCGCGGGGACCGGCAAGGCCGACCCGACGGCCACGATCCTCTCCGTCGCCCTCCTCCTGCGCCACCTCGGCTTCGAGGCCGAGGCCGCCCGGATCGAGGAGGCGGCCTCCGCCGACCTGGCCGAGCGGGACGGAACCTTCCGTACGACGGACGAGATCGGCGACGCGCTCGCGGTACGAGTAGCGGACTGACCCGACGACTCTTCTACGAAGCCGCCGGGTCGCCCACAGCGCCCGGCGGCTTCTCCATGTGGTCTCCGGGCGATCCCGCCCCTCCGGCCCGTCGCACCGACCGGCCGGTCGCCCGGACCGCACCTTCGTCCCGTACCACCCGTTTCGAGCGACCGCCCCCGGGGGCGATAATCGAAACCGGGCCGTGGTCCACGGGAATGCTCGGACGTCCTAGCACCACGTGCTGGCACCGGAGCGGACGTGCGCGGTCCACCCATCCAAGGTGAAGGACACTGCACTCATGACGACGCCCACGATCGAGCTGAAGCCTTCCGCCCATCCGCTGTCCGCGGCGGAGCGGGAGGCGATCCTGAAGGACCCGGGATTCGGCCGCTACTTCACCGATCACATGGTGACGATCAAGTGGACCGAGGGCCGGGGCTGGCACGACGCCCAGCTCGCGCCGTACGCCCCGCTCTCGATCGACCCGGCCAATATGACCCTGCACTACGCGCAGGAGATCTTCGAGGGCCTCAAGGCGTACCGCCGCCCCGACGGGTCCGTCGCCACCTTCCGCCCGGAGAAGAACGCGGAGCGGTTCCGGGTCTCCGCCCGGCGGCTCGCGATGCCCGAGCTACCGGACGAGATCTTCATCGCCGCCTGTGACGCCCTGGTCCGGCAGGACGAGGGTTGGGTTCCGCCGCACGGCGGCGAGGAGTCCCTCTATCTGCGGCCGTTCATGATCGCCAATGAGAACGGACTCGGGGTCCGGCCGGCCAACGAGTACCTCTTCGTCGTCATCGCCTCCCCGGCCGGCGCGTACTTCACCGGCGGGATCGAGCCGGTCTCCGTCTGGCTCTCGGAGAACTACGTCCGCGCCGTCCCCGGCGGTATGGGCTTCGCCAAGACCGGCGGCAACTACGCCGCGTCCCTGCTCGCCCAGGCCGAGGCCGCGCGCGAGGGCTGCGACCAGGTCGTCTGGCTGGACGCCCTGGAGCACCGGTGGGTCGAGGAGATGGGCGGGATGAACCTGTACTTCGTGTACGGGGACCGGATCGTCACCCCCGCGCTCACGGGCTCCCTGCTGGCCGGAATCACCCGCGACTCCATCCTCACCCTCGCCGCCGACCTCGGCGCCTCCGCTGAGGAGGGCCGGATCTCCACCGAGCAGTGGCGGCGCGACACCGAGAACGGCAGCCTGACCGAGGTCTTCGCCTGCGGTACCGCGGCCCTGATCACCCCGGTCGGCCGGGTCAAGTCGGCGTCCGGCGAATGGCTCCAGGGCGGCGGCGAGCCGGGTGAGCTGACCCTGAAGCTCCGCAAGGCCCTGCTGGACATCCAGACCGGCTCCGCGCCCGACCCGCACGGCTGGATGCACCGGCTGGGCTGAGCCCGCGGAGCCGTACCGGATCACCCCCAAGAAAACACAGTCGTGCCCCCGTCCCCGCTCCGGCGAGGATGGGGGCATGATCACATCCGGGAACGGCAGGGGCGGTACGGGCACGGGAGCGGACCGGGACGGCGCGCTGGCCGCGGCGATCCGGCTGCGCGACGGCGGCGGTCCCGAGGAGCGCGAGCGGGCCCGCCGGCTGCTGGTGGAGCTGGCCGAACGGCTCCCGGGCGACGCCGAGGTGGCCTACCACACGGCCTGGGCCCACGACGTCCTCGAACGCGAGGCGGAGGCCGTGCCCTACTACGAGCGCGCCCTCACGGGCGGCGGTGCCGAAAGTGAGGGACTCGCCGCGGCCGACCGGGCGGAGGCGTATCTCGGTCTCGGCAGCACCTATCGCGTGCTCGGCCGGTTCGACGACGCCGAGCGGACCCTGCGCGCCGGGGCCGCCGCCTTCCCGGAACACGGCGGACTGCGGGCCTTCCTCGCGCTGGCGCTCTACAACACCGGCCGCCACCGGGAGTCCCTGCGGCTGCTGCTGGAGCTGCTCGCGCGCACCAGCGACGACCCCTCCGTCCGCGGCTACGAGCGGGCCCTCGCCTTCTACGCCGCCGACCCGGACCATACGCTCCCGTCGTCGCCGCGAACCCCGTCTTAGAGCGACGCTCGAAAACCCGCCGCGAATCCTTCTCATCGGCACGCCCGCTGGTTAGAGTGGCGCTCAAAAGGAGGTGGGCGGGATGCGACTGACCCCCACGGAACGGGACCGGCTGCTGCTCTTCGGCGCCGCCGAACTGGCGCGGGCGCGCCGGGCCAGGGGGCTGCGGCTCAATGTCCCCGAGGCGACGGCGCTGATCGCGGACACGGTCTGCGAGGCGGCCAGGGACGGGCGGCGGCTGGCCGAGGCGATCGAGGCGGCCAGGTCCGTCCTCGGTCCCGGCGACGTCCTGCCCGGGGTCGCCGATGTGGTGACCGAGGTCCATGTGGAAGCGGTCTTCGACGACGGCTCCCGGCTCGCGGTGGTCTCCGATCCCATCGGCGGTCCCGCCACCGGGCCGAACCCGGCCGCGCCCGGCGCGATCATCCCGGGCCCCGCGACCCCGGAGCCCGTCCCCGCGGTGGTGCTGACCGTCCGCAACACCGCCGACGTGCCCGTCAGCGTCACCTCCCATTTCCACTTCTTCGAGGCCAATCCGCGGCTCGACTTCGACCGCTCGGCGGCGTACGGCATGCGGCTCTGCGTGCCCGCCGGATCGTCCGTCCGCTTCGACCCGGGCGGCAGCCTGGAGGTCGGGCTGCTGCCCGTCGGCGGCGACCGGATCGCGATCGGCTTCGCCGGACTCGTCGACGGCCCGCTGGACGCGCCCGGCGCCCGGGAGGAAGCCCTGCGCAGGGCGGTGGCCTGCGGCTATCTGGGGGCGGACCGATGAGCGCGGCACCGCGGGGGAACGGCGGGATCGATCCGTACGAGTACGCGTCGGTCCACGGACCCCGCGCCGGGGACCGGGTCGTGCTCGGCGACACCGGGCTCGTCGTCCGGGTCGAGTCGGACTCCCAGCACCCCGGGGACGAGTTCCTCGCGGGCTTCGGCAAGACGGCCCGCGACGGACTGCATCTCAAGGCCGCGGCAGTCCGCGACACCTGCGACGTCGTCATCAGCAACGTCCTGGTCATCGACGCCGTCCTGGGCATCCGCAAGGTGTCGATCGGGATCCGCGAGGGACGGATCACCGGCGTCGGCCGGGCCGGGAACCCGGACACCCTCCACGGCGTCGACGTGGTCACCGGCACCGGGACCACCATCGTCTCGGGCGAGGGTCTCATCGCCACCGCCGGGGCTGTCGACACCCATGTCCATCTGCTCTCGCCCCGGATCATGGAGGCGTCCCTGGCCTCCGGCGTCACCACGATCATCGGCCAGGAGTTCGGCCCGGTGTGGGGCGTCGGCGTCAACTCGCCCTGGGCCCTGAAGCACGCCTTCAACGCCTTCGACGCCTGGCCGGTGAACATCGGCTTCCTGGGGCGCGGCTCGTCCTCCCACCCGGCGCCCCTGGTGGAGGCGCTGGCCGAGGGCGGCGCCTGCGGCTTCAAGGTCCACGAGGACATGGGCGCCCATACCCGCGCCCTCGACACGGCCCTGCGGGTCGCCGACGAGCACGACGTCCAGGTGGCCCTGCACAGCGACGGGCTGAACGAGTGCCTGTCCGTGGAGGACACCCTGCGGGTGCTGGAGGGCCGGACGATCCACGCCTTCCACATCGAGGGCTGCGGCGGCGGACACGTACCGAACGTCCTGAAGATGGCGGGCGTGCCGAACGTCATCGGCTCCTCCACCAATCCGACCCTGCCCTTCGGGCGGGACGCGGTCGCCGAACACTACGGGATGATCGTCTCCGTCCACGATCTGAAGACCGACCTGCCCGGTGACGCGGCCATGGCCCGGGACCGGATCAGGGCCGGGACGATGGGCGCCGAGGACGTTCTGCACGACCTCGGGGCGATCGGGATCACCTCGTCCGACGCCCAGGGCATGGGCCGTGCGGGGGAGACCGTACGCCGCACCTTCGCCATGGCGGGCAAGATGAAGGCCGAACTCGGTCCGCTCGCGGAGGACGGCGCCCACGACGGGGCGCACGACGACAACGCCCGTGTCCTGCGATATCTGGCCAAGCTGACCATCAACCCGGCGATCGCCCACGGCCTCTCCCACGAGATCGGCTCCATCGAGCCCGGCAAGATGGCGGACATCGTGCTCTGGCACCCCCGTTTCTTCGGCGCCAAGCCGCAGCTCGTCCTCAAATCGGGCTTTCCCGCCTACGGGGTGACCGGCGACCCCAACGCCGCGACCGACACCTGTGAACCACTGGTCCTCGGACCCCAGTTCGGGGCGTACGGCGCCGCCCCCGCCGAGCTGTCGGTGGCCTTCGTCGCCGGGGCGGCCGTCGCGGCGGGCGGCGATCTGCTGCCCACCCGGCGCCGCCGGGTCGCCGTCCGGGGCACCCGGGGCATCGGCCCCGCCGATCTGCTGCTCAACAACCGCGTCGGCGACGTCGGCGTGGACGCCCGGACCGGACTCGTCACCCTCGACGGCGATCCGATCCGCTCCGAGGCCGCGGAATCGGTCTCCCTCAACCGCCTCTACTTCCTCTGAACCCCCGATCCCCACAGGCGGCCCACGACCGCCGCCCGCCGTCCGCACCACCCCCGGGAGTACCCCCGATGTTCCGTATGCCGCCCGAGTGGGCCCCGCACGAGCGCACCTGGATGGCCTGGCCCGTCCCCAACACCACCTTCGCCGACGCCGCCGAACTCGCCGAGTCCCGGCGCGCCTGGGCCTCGGTCGCCCGGGCCGTGAGCCGCTTCGAACCCGTGACGATGGTCGTCGGCCCCGGCCAGGGCGCCGGGGCCCGGGAACTCCTCGGCCCCGGCATCGAGCTCGTCGAACGCGACCTCGACGACGCCTGGATGCGCGATATCGGACCCACCTTCGTCACCGACGGCACCCGGCTGGCCGCCGTGGACTGGGTGTTCAACGGCTGGGGCGCCCAGAAGTGGGCCCGCTGGGACCACGACGCCCGGATCGCCCGCGCCGTGGCCGAGGTCGCGGGGGTCCCCGTCCACTCCTCGCCGCTGGTCAACGAGGGCGGCGGGATCCATGTCGACGGCGAGGGCACGGTCCTGCTCACCGAGACCGTCCAGCTCGGCCCGGAACGCAACCCCGGCTGGACGAAGGAGCGGGTCGAGACCGAGATCCACGCCCGGCTCGGCACCACCAAGGCCATCTGGCTGGAGCGGGGACTGACCGCGGACTATCCGCCGCACGGCTACGGCACCCTCGGCCATGTCGACATCGTCGCCGCCTTCGCGGGCCCCGGGGTGATCGTCGCCCACACCCAGCCCGACCCCGCCCACCCCGACCATGAACTCTGCGCCCGGAACGTGGAGTTCCTGCGGCGGCAGACCGACGCCCGGGGGCGGCCGGTCGAGGTCGTCGAGGTGCCCGCGCCCACCGCCGTCAGGGACGACGAGGGCCACTGGACCGACTACTCCTACATCAACCACTACGTCTGCAACGGCGGTGTGGTGCTCTGCGCCTTCGACGATCCGCGCGACGAGGAGGCCGCCGCGGTCTTCCGGCGCCTCTACCCGGACCGGGAGGTCGTCCTGGTCGACGCTCGGACGATCTTCGCGGGAGGTGGCGGAATCCATTGCGTCACCCAGCAACAGCCCGCGGTCGGGCGTGACGCCGGGGGAGAATGAGACGGCGGACGGCCCACGGGGTGCTGAGGGGCCGTTCTTCCCGTGGAGGTGAGTGAGTATGTCCCCAACCGCAGACGACTCCGGCACAACGACCCCCGGCGGTACCCGTATCGCCGACTTCGAGGCGGACACCCGGGCCCACCGGAGGCTGTACTGGACGACGGAGCCCGCCGAACTGGCCGCGACGGTGGCGGAACACACCGAGGCGGCCGGAGCGCTGCTCACGAGAGCCGGCGACGGCTCCGGCGCCGACGGCGGGGACCTGTCCGACGAGACGGCCGTACGGTCCGCGCTCGCCGAGAGCCTGCTGCTCAAGGGGCGGATCGAACTCCTCGCCCTGCGCGACACCGACGCCGCCCGCGCCAGCCTCCGGCGGGCCCGGGAAACCGCCGCCGAAGCCGGGGACCCCCTGCTGGAGGCGGCGGCACTGGCCCACTCGGCTCTGCTCGCCGAGGACCGCGCCGTCGGCGGCGCGGAGGGCGAGGGCTCGGGCGAGCCCGCGGCGGCGCTGGCCGCGGCCCGCGCCCTGCTCACCGCCGCCGGTACCCCGGCCGCCGGAGTGCTCGACTGGCTGGACGCCGTCGAGTCCGAACGCGCCGTACGGGACGGGGAGTACGCCCGAGCGCTGCGCCTGGTCGGCCGGGTCGCCGAGGCCCGCAGCCGGGGCGAGGCCCACCCTGTACCCGAGTGGCTCGACTGGTGCACCACGGCCCGGATCGGGATGCTCAAGGGCCGGGTCCAGCTCGCGGCGGGCCTGGTGTCGCAGGCCCGGCGCACCCTGCTGTACGCGATGGGGGGCGTCGCGGGCGACGACCACGGTCAGCGCGCCCAGTTCTACGCGGGCCTGGCCGCCGTCGAGGCCGCCGACGACCAGGGGTACGAGGCCTGCGGCTACGCCTGCCGGGCCCTGGAACACATCGAGGCGGGCGGCGATGTGATGGGCGTACGGGCCACCCTGACGCAGTACCTCCACGACACCTGTGTGGAGGATCTTTACCAGAGCCTCGCGCTCTCCCCGTCCGAACCCGCGGTCCCGTCCGACATCACCCAGGTCGGCGGGCCGGGCGGCGGCGGTGGCGGGGCCCCGAGAATCTGACGGACACCGGGCACGAAGGAACGAACGGGTGAGGCACTTGCCGGAGACGGCACGGGGGAAGCGGCCGGGGCGCGGGGCGGACACCGCCCGGACGACGACGACGGCGGCGGCGCGGGGCGGCCCGTCCCGCACCGGCGAGGGGGCCGTCCGATGACCCCGCCCGCCCGGCGGCGCAATGTCGCCCCGCCCCGGGAGTCCGTACTCGCCGCGGCGATGGCCACCATCGCCGAACACGGACTCGACGCGCTGACCATGGCCGGACTCGGCCGGGACGTCGGTATGAGCAGTGGTCATCTCCTCTACTACTTCGGTACGAAGGACGAGTTGCTGCTGCGGACGCTGGAATGGAGCGAGGGGCGGCTCGGCGCCGAGCGCGCCGCCCTGCTCTCCCGGCAGGCCCCCGCCGCCGAACGGCTCACCGGCTATGTCGGCCTCTACCTCCCCGACGGGCCGCGCGACCCCCACTGGACCCTCTGGCTGGAGGTGTGGAACCGCTCGGCGGGCATGGGCGACGAGGCCCGCGTCCGGCAGGCCGCCGTCGAGGGCGCCTGGCACCGGGACCTGGTCGCGCTGCTCGCCGACGGCGTCTCGCACGGCGAGTTCCGGAAGGTCGACCCCGACCGGTTCGCCGTCCGGCTGCGGGCCCTGCTCGACGGGCTCAGCGTCCATGTGGCGGTGGGCCTGCCCGGTACGGGGCGTGAGCAAGCACTCGTACACGTACGCGAATTCCTGGCCGATTCCCTGCTGGCGCCGGGATCCCCGGAGCCCCCGGACAGCTGATAACACACCATTGTCCGGGGCGGGAACGCAACGTACGCAAGTACTCCTGATCGTTGCCGGTGCAACCCTTGTCGGCCGGGACAGGGCTCCGGCACGGTTCCCGCCATGGGACGAGAGCACTGGAAGAAGATCTGGGTCGGCTCCGCGGGCAATATGGTCGAGTGGTTCGACTGGTTCGTCTACGCCAGCTTCGCCACCTACTTCGCGGGGGCGTTCTTCCCCGAGGGCAACGACACCGCCAAGCTGATGAACACCGCGGGCATCTTCGCCGTCGGCTTCTTCATGCGCCCGGTCGGCGGCTGGCTGCTGGGCCGGGTCGGCGACCGCAGGGGACGCAAGGCGGCCCTCACCCTCACCGTCACCCTGATGTCCGCCTCCGCCGTCCTGATCGCCGTCGCCCCCACCTACGGGGTCGCCGGATACGGCGGCGCCGCGGTGCTGCTGATCGCCCGGCTGCTCCAGGGGCTCTCCGTCGGCGGCGAGTACGCGGCCAGCGCCACCTATCTCACCGAGGCGTCCGCCCCCGGCCGCCGGGGTCTGGCCTCCAGCTTCCAGTACGTCTCCATGACCGTCGGCCAGATCCTCGGCCTCGGCCTCCAGATCGTCCTCCAGCGCACCATGTCCGACGAGGCGCTGCACAGCTGGGGCTGGCGCATCCCGTTCATCATCGGGGCGCTGGGCGCGGCCGTCGTCTTCTATCTGCGGCGCAACATGCTGGAGACGGAGGTGTACGAGGAGGTGGACGCGGCGGCCGGCGGCACCCCGGCCGCCGAGAAGGGCACCATCCGGGCGCTGCTCGTCCACAAGCGGGAGGCGTTCCTGGTCATCGCCCTGACCACGGGCGGGACCGTGGCGTACTACACGTACACCACCTATCTGACGAAGTACCTCTCCAACTCCGCGGGGCTGCCCAAGGAGACCGCGACCCTGGTCTCCTTCTGCGCGCTGATCGTCTTCGCCGCGATCCAGCCGCTGGCGGGCGCGCTCTCCGACCGGATCGGCCGCCGCCCGCTGCTGATCACCTTCGCCCTGGGCTCCACCTTCCTGACCGTGCCGATCATGACGCTGCTCCGGCACGCGGGCTCCTTCTGGCCCGCTTTCGGCCTCTCCCTGCTGGCCCTGCTGGTGATCACCGGCTACACCTCGATCAACGCCTGTGTGAAGGCCGAACTCTTCCCGACCGGAGTACGGGCGCTCGGGGTGGCGCTGCCGTACGCCATCGCCAACGCCCTCTTCGGCGGCACGGCGGAGTACGTCGCCCTCTGGTTCAAGCGGTCGGGCGCCGAGTCCGGTTACTACTGGTACGTGGCGGGTTGCGCGGCGGTCTCGCTCATCGTCTATCTCACCATGCGGGAAACCCGCGACATCGATCTGAAGACCGTGGGCACCGGCCGGACCGTGCCGGGGCCCCGGGACGGCGGGGAGACCGGGGTCGAGAAGGTCACGGCGGGCTGAGGCCCGCCGTGACCTCGGGGGTTTCGTATCGTGAGACCCGCAGGCCCGGTTCGGGAGATATATGGCAGGATGCGGGCGTGCCCTATCTCGCCATGATTATCGGCGGCAGGCGCGCCGGTCCGCAGTGACGGTCGTCGACGCGACGATCCCGTACGACCCCGTCACCGTGTCCCAGACCCGCGCGCAGACCTCTCGCATCCGCGAGGGGTCTTTTCGTTGTCAGGCTTCCGGCCCCACCCCCGGCCGAGGCCGACGGGCGCGAGAGGATAGGGGCAAGTGGAGCCAGCCATTCCGGGAGCCACTCATCCGACAGGAGCAGCACCAGCCATGACGACGAAGCCCACCACGGACGACAGCTTCCACGTCTTCGACACCACACTCCGCGACGGCGCCCAGCGCGAGGGCATCAACCTCACCGTCGCGGACAAGCTGACCATCGCCCGGCATCTGGACGACTTCGGGGTGGGGTTCATCGAGGGCGGCTGGCCGGGCGCCAACCCCCGGGACACCGAGTTCTTCGCCCGCGCCCAGCAGGAGATCGAGTTCAAGAACGCACGGCTCGTGGCGTTCGGCGCCACCTGCCGCGCCGGGACGGCCGCCGCCGACGACCCCCAGGTACAGGCGCTGCTCGCCTCCGGCGCGCCCGTGATCACTCTGGTCGCCAAGGCCCACGACCGCCATGTCGAGCTGGCCCTGCGCACCACCCTCGACGAGAACCTCCGCATGATCCGCGACACCGTCGCCCATCTGCGGGAGCAGGGCCGCCGCGTCTTCGTCGACTGCGAGCACTTCTTCGACGGCTACCGGGCCAACCCGGCCTACGCCAAGTCCGTCGTCCGGGCCGCCGCCGAGGCGGGCGCCGATGTCGTCGTCCTCTGCGACACCAACGGCGGCATGCTCCCGGCGCAGGTCCAGGCCGTGGTCGCGACCGTCGCCGCCGACACCGGCGCCCGGCTCGGCATCCACGCCCAGGACGACACCGGATGCGCCGTCGCCAACACCCTCGCCGCGGTCGACGCGGGCGCCACCCACGTCCAGTGCACCGCCAACGGCTACGGCGAGCGGGTCGGCAACGCCAACCTCTTCCCCGTCGTCGCGGCGCTGGAGCTCAAGTACGGCAAGCGGGTGCTGCCCGACGGCGCGCTGGCCGACATGACCCGGATCTCCCACGCCATCGCCGAGGTCGTCAATCTGACGCCCTCCACGCACCAGCCCTACGTCGGCGTCTCGGCCTTCGCCCACAAGGCCGGACTCCACGCCTCCGCGATCAAGGTCGACCCCGACCTCTACCAGCACATCGACCCCGAGCTGGTCGGCAACACCATGCGGATGCTCGTCTCCGACATGGCGGGCCGCGCCTCCGTCGAGCTGAAGGGCAAGGAACTCGGCATCGACCTCGGCGGCGACCGCGAACTGGTCGGCCGGGTCGTCGAACGGGTCAAGGAGCGCGAACTCCAGGGGTACACCTACGAAGCCGCCGACGCGTCCTTCGAACTGCTGCTGCGCGCCGAGGCCGACGGGCGCGCCCCCCGGTACTTCCGTACGGAGTCCTGGCGGGCGATCACCGAGGACCGGCCCGACGGCACCCACGCCAACGAGGCCACGGTCAAGCTGTGGGCCAAGGGCGAGCGGATCGTCGCCACCGCGGAGGGCAACGGCCCGGTCAACGCGCTCGACCGGGCGATGCGGGTCGGTCTGGAGCGGATCTACCCCCAGCTCGCCAAGTTCGAGCTGGTGGACTACAAGGTCCGGATCCTGGAGGGCCGCCACGGCACCGAGTCCACCACCAGGGTGCTGATCACCACGGGTGACGGGACGGGGGAGTGGGCGACGGTCGGGGTGGCGGACAATGTGATCGCGGCGTCCTGGCAGGCCCTGGAGGACGCCTACACCTACGGGCTCCTCCGCGCGGGAGTCGCCCCCGCCGAGTAGCCTCCCGCCGGGTCCCGCACCTCCCGGGGCCCGGCGCCCCCGAGCGCCCCTGCGCCCCGGGGCGCCCCTGCCGGACGCGTCCGGCGCCGCAGGTGTTTTTCGGGCCGCGACCCGGTGGGTGGCTTGTCGCGCAGTTCCTCGCGCCCCTGGATACCCGGTCCGACGCCCATGCGAAGGCTCGCACCTAAAGGCATCTCCGGGCGGGGCGCCTCTCG
>NZ_JBHYZV010000056.1:0-53901 GCF_042753905.1 Streptomyces sp. NPDC059248
ATACACACCAACCTACATCCAATATTTTTCCCCCCCCCCCCCCCCCCCGGGGGGGGGGGTGCTGGCGTGGGGGGCCCCCCCCCCCCCCCCCCCCCCCCCCCCCCCACCCCGGTCGGGTCGAGTCGGGTCCGGTCGGGTCGGGTCGGGTCAGAAGATCAGGCGGTACGCGTTCCAGCCGTTGGTGCCGATCTTCACGCGGGGCTTGAAGGGCTCGGCGGCCTGGCCGGTGCCGGAGTAGCGCCACAGGGCGCCGGCCTTGTCGCGGGCGATCAGGTCGCTCTTGCCGTCGAGGTCGAGGTCGCCGACGCCGACGACGCCGTTGTAGATGTTCCAGCTCCAGCCGACCTTGGCGCGGGGCTTGAACGGGGTCCGGTGCTCACCGGTGCCCTCGTAGAGCCACAGGTCGCCGGACTTGTCGACGGCGGTGATGTCGCTCCTGCCGTCGCCGGTGAGGTCGCCGACGCCCGCGATCCGGTCGTAGACGTTCCAGCCGCCGCCGATCCGGACGGGCGCGGTGACCCTGCCGTCGCCGTGGCCGAGATAGATCCAGAGGGCGCCCGCCGAGTCCCGGGCGAGCAGGTCGGCCCCGGGGCCGCCCGCCAGGTTGCCCGGTGAGAAGACATGGTTGTAGATGTTCCAGCCGCCGCCGACCAGGACGCTGTCGGGCGACTCGGCGGACGAGTAGTGCAGATAGCCGGACTGGTCCCAGAGCCAGACGTCGTCGGCCCAGCCGTCGCCGTCGTTGTCGGCCTGGGTGGCGTTCTTGATGAACTCCCAGCCCGAGCCCAGCCACTCGCGCGCCTGGTAGCCGCCGAGGCCGTCGAGCCCGTAGCCGTACAGCTCCCCGCCGGCGAACGCGTACAGCGCGCGCTGCTCGGCGGCGTTCGGCGCGGCGCTCCGGGCGTCGGCCGCGGCGCCCTTCGCGCCCCGCTTCGCGATCTCGGCCGCCAGCTTTCCGGCCTTGCGGTCCGCGGCACCCGGCTTGTCGGACTCGTCGGCCGCGACGGCGCTCGTGCCGGTGGCGACGAGGGCCGCAGTGAGGGCGGCGACGGCGAGCCGGGACAGGGCACGGGTGCGGGTACGAGTGCGGGTGCGGTTGGCGTTGGATGTGGTCATAGCTGTCACCCCGTATGCGAATGGGAGTGAACTCCCTGTTGAGGGGGGTTCACTACGTTTTGAAGTATTCGCTCTGTTCCTCGGTCCGATCAACTTATTTCGTCGGACAGTTGGGGAAATCGAGGCATTGGCCCGGCACCGGACCGGAACATGACCGGTCGGCTGGAAAACCCCCGTTATCCCCCGGTGATGGCCCCCGGACCGTGCCCTACGCGGCGGACACGGGCCGGACGGCCAGGTGCGTCGGCCGGGCCGACACAAGGGTTTGACCCCCGCTCCCCGGGGATGGTTGTACGCCGGATCCGGAAAGCCGGCCCGGCCCGCGAGAAGCGGCTCAGCGGCTCTCCCGCCCGCGGCGGCGCGGTTCGAACCGTACGGGCAGCGCCGCCAGGCCCTTGCTCCACGGGGACCGCAGCCACGGCAGATCCGCTTCGGGTACGGAGAGGCGGAGGTCGGGGAGCCGGTGGTGGAGGGCGTCGACGGCGGTACGGGTGATCAGCCGGGCGGGGTCCTGTGCCGGGCAGGTGTGGGGTCCGGCGCCGAAGGAGAGATGGGAGCGGTTGCCGACGACCGGGGAGCCGTCCGCCGGCAGGACCTCGGGGTCCCGGTTGGCGCCCGCGAGGCCGAGGAGGAGCAGATCGCCCGCGTGGATCGGGCGGCCGGCGAGCACCAGGTCCCGGGTGGCGTACCGGGCGGGCAGGTGCTGGGTGGGCGGATGCCGCCACAGGACCAGGTCGAGGGCGTCGTCCACGGTGAGATGGCCGCCCGTCAGGGACGAGCGGAACGCCGGATCGCACAGCAGCACCCGCAGGGTCGCGGAGATCCAGTTGACGGTGGTGTGGTTGCCCGCGAGGAACATCACCGCCAGGTTGTGCAGCACCTCGTCGTCGGAGAGCCCCGCCGGATCCCCCAGCAGGACGGAGACCAGGTCGGGGCCGGGGTGCCGGCGCCGGTCCGCGACCAGTTCGGCGAGGATCCCGCTCATCCTGCGGCCAGCGTTGGCGGAGTCCGCGTTGGCCGCGACCATGCCCGTGACGGCCCAGATCAGCTGTTGGCCGGTCCGCTCGTCGAGCCCCAGCAGCCGGACCAGCACCTGGGACGGCAGCTTCTGCGCGTAGTGCGCCACCAGGTCCGCCTCGCCCCTCGGCGCGAACGTCCCGATCAGCTCCTCGGCCGTCGCCCGTACGCCGCGCCGCAGTTCGTGGCCGTCGATGCCGGCGATCGCCTCCGACACCACGGTCCGCATCCGCCGGTGCTGCTGCCCGTCCGCGTACAGCAGCGCAGGGCGCCACCCGAGGACCGGCATGACCGGGGACTCCGGCAGGACCCGCCCGTCCCGCGGCAGCGACCAGCGGCGCGGGTCGTGGGAGAAGTCCTGCTCCTCCCGGGCCACGTACAGCACTTCGCGATGGCCGATCACCAGCCACGCGGGCACACCGGGCGCCAGGGTCACCGGCGCCACCGGGCCGTACTCGCGGCGCAGCTCCCCGTAGAAGGACGGCAGCGCGTCGCCGTCCGGTTCCGGCCCGTAGAGCGCAGGTGCCGTCGGGCACCGGCCGCCGGGCGTACGGGACGCCGGATACGCGTGCTGCGGCGGATAGCTCACAACAAGCCCCCGCCCGGCAGGACCGCCCCCGGTCCCGGTCCCACCCCCGGTCCTGGTCCCGCCTCCGGTCCCGGTGCATCGTCGATCAGATGCCGCAGCAGGGCGATCAGCGCCCCCACCGACGAGCGCAGGTCCCGGGCGTCGCAGTGCACCAGCGGGGTGCCGGGCAGCAGATCGAGCGCCCCGCGCAGTTCGTCCTCCGGATGGCGCGGACTGCCCGGGAAGTCGTTGACCGCGACCGCGAACGGCAGCCCCAGGTCCTCCAGATTGCCCAGCGCGTCGAAGGACGCCGACAGATCGCGGGTGTCCACCAGGACCAGCGCCCCCAGCGCGCCCCGCGCCAGCTCCCGCCACGCGGGCAGGAACCGCTGCTGTCCCGGGGTGCCGAAGAGGTAGAGCACCACGGCGCCGTCGATCGTCATCCGGCCGAAGTCCAGGGCGACGGTGGTGGTGGTCTTCCCGGCCCTGACCATGGTGTCCACCCGCGCGCCCGCCTCGGTCATCACCGCCTCCGTACACAGCGGCTCGATCTCCGAGACGGTGCCGATGAGCGTCGTCTTGCCGACCCCCAGCGGCCCGACGACGAGGATCTTGGCCGCGCCCCGGACGCTCTCCGCGACGTACTTCCCGGCCGGGGCGGGGGAAGAGGGGGCGGCGGGCAGGGCGCGGGCAGCCGGGACCTGCGGGGCCGCGGGCGGGCCCTGGTGTCCCGGACCCCGGGTGCCGGGGGTGTCCCGGTCCCAGGGGTCAGAGACGGCGTTCGAGGCCATGGAGGACCTTTCTCAGCATGGTCGCATCGGTGCGGTCGGCCGGTGGTACGGGCGGGCGGAGCACGACCAGACCCCAGTGCGCGAGGTCGGCCAGCAGTACCTGCACCACCGGGGGCGGCTGGCCGAGGTACGCGGCGACCTCGGCCACCGACAGCAGTCCCCGGCACTCCCGGAGGATCGTCAGATGCTCCGGGAGGAGGGAGTCCGGCGGCGGTACGCCCGCCGCCGTCACCAGGGTCTCCCACGGCAGCGGCGGCCCTTCGGCGCCCGCGCGCCCCCGGGTGATGACATACGGGCGTACCGCCGGAGTGGTCCGCTCCCGCGGAGGGTCGGTCATGAGGTGTCGGCCACGGGATCCCTGGGCCTGCTGCTCAAATGGGCCCCGATCCGGGCGACCAGGAGCTGCATCTGCTGGGCGACCAGACCGACGTCCGCGTCCGTGCCCGTCGCCACCGCGAGATGGGCCCCCGCACCAGCCTGGGAGAAGAGGACGAAGCCGTGTTCGGACTCCAGCATCAGCTGACGCATCCCGGCTCCCGCGCCGAACAGCAGGGACGCGGTCGATCGGCCCGTCATGTTCATCGCCGCGCAGGCCGCCGCGAGCGACTCCGCCCGCGCGACGCTCAACTCCCCGACCGGTCCGGTCAGCCGTTGCGCCGACGCGTGGCCGAGCCGCAGCCCGTCCTCGGAGACGACGACGGCGTGCCGTACGCCCGGGATCTCGATCAGCGGCCTGAGCATCCACCCCACGTCGGGGAGGATCGAAAGGTGACCGTTCACGGTCTGCCTCCATGGTGGATATCGGGTTCGGTGGTGTCCGCGGGCGGTTCGGGTCCGTCGCCGGGTCCGTAGCCGGTGTACGGGTCGTACGTGTCGTACGGCGCGGGCGGCGGCTCGGGGTCCGGGAGCCGGAACCTGGGGCGGGGCCGGTCGGGCGGAACGCCCGGCTCCGAGGCATTGGCCCGCCCCCTGGCCCGTTCACGGTTCCGTTCGCGGTCCCCGGCGTCCGCCTCCGCCTGTGCCCCGGCGACGGACGCCCGGCCCCGCCGGGTACCGGACAGCACGCTCGCCACCGACGCCCGCGCGTCCTCCGGCGTCCAGACAGCGGTCCGTTCCGGCACCTCGGGCGCCGGCGGTATCGGCGGCTGGGGCGCGGGCTGGAGCACCGGCTCCGTCCGCGGCCCCAGGGCCTGCTGGGCGGCGGCCTCCACGGCCGCGCCGCGCCTGCTCCGGCGGCGCGGCAGGGCGGCCCTGGTGTCCCTGGTGTCCCCGCCGTCCCCGGCCGGTCCCGGCGCCGGGGCACCCCATGAACGCGCCTGCTGGGGGCGGCTGCCGTACGGCGCGCCGGGGCGGACGGGCTCCCCGGGGAAGGCCCGGGGGCCGGGGCCCGGGCCGCGTACCGGATCGTCCGACGGGTCGTACGGAACGTCGTAACGAACGTCGTAACGAACGTCGTCCGAGGGCGCGTACGGAGCGTCGGACGGCGCGCCGGGACGGGGGTCGGACCATTCGGGGCGGTAGCGGGGGAGCGGTTCGGGCCGGGGTTCGGGCCGGGTCTCGGGCAAGGGCTCGGGAAGCCGCCGGACCCGGGCCCGGGCGCCGTCCGGCGTTCCGTACGGTCCGGTTCCGTATCCCGGCCCGTCGTGGGCGTCCGGCTCGTGCCCGTCGCCCGCCGGGGCGTCCGGCGCGGCGCCGTAGGACCGGCCGCCGCGGTACGCCTCCGCGTCCCGCCCCCCGGCTCCCCGCGAGAAGTGCGACAGCGGCTCGGTCAGCAGCCGGTACGGGAGGAACGCCACCGCCCGCGTGCCGCCGTACGCCGACGCCGCCGACAGCTCCACGCCGAACCCCAGCTCGCGCGTCCACCGGCCGACGCACGCCAGACCCAGCCGGGGCACCGCGCCCAGGTTCGCCAGGTCCAGCTCGTCCCGGATCCGCGCGGCCGCCCGCTCCAGCACGTCCGGAGGCATCCCGAGGCCCGCGTCGTCGATCTCCACGACCGCGCCCGAACCCACCTCCCGGACCGTGACCACGACCTGGGTGCGCGAGGGCGAGAAGACCGTCGCGTTCTCCAGCAGTTCGGCGATCGTGTGCATCACGCCCTCCACGGCGGGCGGTACGACGTGCAGGGTCCGGCCGCCGTGCACCTCGACCCGGCCGAACTCGACGATCCGGGACTGGGCGCCGCGTACGCAGTCGTACAGCGACACCGGACGGCTCTCCCGCCGCGCGGGCCACACCCCGCACATCACCAGCAGCGTCTGCGCCTTGCGGGTCATCTGCGCGGCGGCGTGGTCCGCCCGCATCACCCCGGCCATCAGCCGGGGGTCCTCGATGCTCTGCTCCACCTCGTCCAGCACCTGCTGCTGCACCGTGGCCATGGCGTGCATATGGCGGGCGACGGACTCGAAGGCGGCCTGGACGGCGTCGCGCAGCTCCCGTTCCCGGCGCACGGCCTCGTCCGAGCCGAGCGCGGCCACGATCAGGGCGAGGTCCGCCGCGAACTCCTCACCGGTGTCGGCGGCCGGTGAGAGGGGTCCGGGGACGTCGTCGAGAGCGCGTCCGGCGCGGCGCCGCTCGGCTATCGCGGGGGCGCGTACGGCGGCCAGCCGCGCCACCTCGGCGGCGCGGGCCTCCGCGGTGCGCCGGTCGGCCGCCCACCGGCGGCGCCGGCCGCGCAGCAGCCGGGCCAGCAACAGCGTCCAGGAGAGCAGCAGGAGCCCGGCGCCGACGGCGGCGCCGGTGACGATCCGGTGCCGGTCGACGGGGGTGTGCTGGGCGGCGGCGACCGCGCCTGCGGCGACGGCGGCCAGCGTGAGCACCGGCCACCAGAAGGGGGTACGGACCGGTTTCGCCCCGGTCCCGGCGGCCCGCCTCACCATCTGCGGCCAGGCGGCGGCGGGCACTCGGGGCGGGAATGTCCGGACTGATCCCTGGGAAACGGCGGGAAATCCTCCCGGGCGGAGGATTTCCGGCGGATACGGGCGATGAGTGCTGAAGAGGTCACGGAAGACGGAGTCCTTCCCGGACGCATCGGCTCCCGCAGGGGGACGGGAGCGGGAGGAATCCTACGATCAACCGACCGCGTTCGAATATCAGTTGGGCAAGCCGGAACAGGGTCGTAAGAGACCCCGGGGACGGAACCGGCATTCCCGCGGGTAACGTCGTCCTCCACGTCTTCACACCTCGGGCACAGTTCCGGGGGCTGTCTATCCTGTCGGTTATCACCCGGTACCGTCCTGTCCGGGAAATTCTCAGGGGAGGCCGGGGGTCCATGAGCCTCGTCGACACACCCGACGCGCGCCATCGCGCCGCCGCCGGTGCCGGCGCGCACAGCATCCGGGTCCGGGTCGTCGCACCCGCCGAGCTGGGCGAACGCGAAATCGAGAGCTGGCGAGCGGTGCGCCGGGAGCAACTCGCGGCGGGCGCCTCCGCCAGCCCCTTCATGGAGCCCGAGTTCACCCTCGCCGTCGCCGCGGTCCGCCCGGCGGCCCGCGTGGCGATTCTGTGGAAGGACGGCGAAGCCGACGGGCCGCCCGTCGGATTCCTCCCCTTCGAACGCGGCGCTTTCGGCCGCGGCCGGGCGATCGGCCTCGGGGTCTCGGACTGCCAGGGCGCGATCCTCCGCCCCGGCCTCGGGATCACGGCCCGGGACCTGCTCACGGCCTGCGGGCTCGCCGTCTGGGAGTTCGACAATCTGGAGGACGGCCAGGAGGCACTCGGCGCCGCCGCCGCCGAATCGTTCCGCTCCCCGGCGATCGACGTCTCCCGCGGCTATCCCGCGTACGAGGACGAGCTGCGGGCCCGCGCCCCGAAGTTCCTCAAGACGACCCTCGCCAAGGAGCGGCGGCTCGCCCGGCAGGCGGGCGACGTCCGGTTCGTCTTCGACGAGCGCGACCCGGCGGCGCTGGCGACCCTGATGGAGTGGAAGTCCGCCCAGTACCGCAGGACCGGCCGCAGCGACCGGTTCGCCAAGGAGTGGATCGCCGAACTCGTCCGGCGGCTGCACGGCTCCGGCGAGACCGGCTGCTCCGGGGTGCTGTCGGTGCTGTACGCGGGGGACCGCCCCGTCGCCGCGCACTTCGGCCTCCGCTCCCGTACCCTCCTCGCCTGCTGGTTCCCGGCGTACGACCCCGCCTTCGCCAAGTACTCGCCGGGGCTCGTGCTCCATCTGCGGATGGCCGAGGGCGCCGCCGCCGCGGGCATCGCCACCCTCGACATGGGCCGCGGCGACGCCGAGTACAAGGACTCCCTGCACACCCGGCTGCTCCGGGTCCACGAGGGCGCGGCGGTACGGCCGAGTACCGGCGCCGCGCTCCACTGGCTGCTGCGCGAACCGCCGCGCCGCGCCCAGGGGTACGTCCGCGACCGGCCCCGGCTCGCGTCCGCCGCTCAGCGCACCCTCACCGGGCTCGCGAAGCTCCGCGGCCGCTGAACCCGCCGCCCGGCACCGTCAGGACCCGCCGCAGCGGAAGACCTCCGTCACCGCACCGCCCGTACGCTTCCGAGCCCGAGGAAAGAACCCCGTACCCGTGACACCCCAGCCGCCCCCGGCGACACCGCCGACGCCACCGACCCCGATCAGGGTCGCCCAGCTCGATCTGTCCGGGCCGGACGGCGAGGTCGTCTCCTTCGGCCCCGCGCTGCCGCCCGCCGCCGCGATCGAGAGCGGCGACGCCGTCTACGCCCTGGTCCGGGTCGCGGGCCGCCCGGTCGCCACCGTCGTCTGTACGGTGCCCGCGGGCAAGAACCCGGCCGACGCCGTCGCCGCCCACGCCCGCGCCGAACTCGCCAGGACCGGGGTCCCCGTCGCCGCCGACACCACCGGCCCCCCGCCGCGTACCAGCGTCGTCGTCGCCACCCGGGAGCGCCCCGACCGGCTCGCCCACGCCCTCGACTCCCTCCTGGCCCAGGACCACCCCGACTTCGAGATCGTCGTCGTCGACAACGCGCCCACCACCGCGGCCACCGAGGAACTCGTCACCAAGGAGTACGCGGACCGGGCCGTCCCCGTCCGCTACGTCACCGAGCCCGTGCCCGGCCTCGCCATCGCCCACAACCGGGGCGTGGCCGCCGCCGACGGCGAGATCGTCGCCTTCACCGACGACGATGTGATCGCCGACCCCCGCTGGCTCACCGAGCTGACCCGGCCGTTCACCGACGACCCCGGCCTCGGCTGCACCACCGGCCTCATCCTCCCCGCCCGGCTCGGTACCCCCGCGCAGATCCTGCTGGAGAGCCACGGCGGCTTCGCCAAGGGCTTCGCCGCCAGGACCTACGACCCGGCGCTCCCGCCCGCCGACGAGCCGCTGTTCCCGTTCACCGCGGGCAGCTTCGGCTCCGGCGCCAATATGGCCTTCCGGGCCACCGCCCTGCGCGCGGCCGGCGGCTTCGACCCGGCCACCGGCACCGGCACCCCGGCCCGCGGCGGCGACGACCTCTACGCCTTCGTCGCCGTACTGACCGCCGGACACCGGCTCCGCTACAGCCCCGAGGCGCTGGTCTGGCACCACCACCGCGAGACCTGGCAGGACCTCACCAACCAGGCGTACGGATACGGCGCCGGGCTCACCGCCTATCTGACCGCCGTCCTGGTCCGGCGCCCCGCCCTGCTCCCGTCGCTGCTGAGGAAACTCCCCCGCGGCCTGGCCAGGGCCCGTACGATCACCGCACACCGTGACTCCGGCGGCGCCGCCGTACCCGGGGCGCACGGTACGCACGACTATCCGTGGCCACGGCAACTGTCGCGGCTGGAGCGGCGGGGCATGCTCGCCGGACCCCTGGGCTACGCCAAGGCGCGCCGCAAGACGCGGGGCGTACGGCCGCCGTGGGAGCCACGGGGCGAGGAGCAGCCTTGAACGACCAGCTGAACCGGCCGGGGACGGCCGGAGCCGCGCCCGGGACCCCGTACATCCCCGTCCTCCTCTACCACGCGGTCATGGAGGACCCGCCGGAGTGGATCGCCGAGTTCACCGTCACCCCGCGCCGGTTCACCGACCAGCTGGACGCGGTCGTCGCCAGTGGCCGGACACCGGTGACCGTCGGCGCCCTCGCCGCGCATCTCGCGAACGGGACACCGCTGCCGGACCGGCCGGTGATCATCACCATCGACGACGGGTTCGCGGATCTGCCGGGCCCCACGGCGGAGGCGCTCGCCGAGCGGTCCCTGCCGTCGACGGCGTATCTGACGACGGGCGCGATCACCCCCGGCGGGCGCAGCCTGCTGCCGCCCGCGCCGATGATGACCCTCTCCCAGGTGCCGCTGCTGGAGCAGTACGGCATGGAGATCGGGACGCATACCGTCACCCACCCTCAGCTCGACACGCTCCGCGGGGGCGACCTCGAACGGGAGCTGCGGGAGCCGCGCGAGGTGCTGGAGGACGTCCTCGGCCACGAGGTGACCCATCTCGCCTATCCGCACGGCTACAGCAGCCGGGGCGTACGCAGGGCGGCGCTGCGCGCGGGCTACACCTCCGCCGTCGCGGTCCGGCACGCGCTCAGTTCGGAGACCGACGACGCGTACCGGATCGCCCGGCTGATCATCCGCCGTACGCACACGGTCGCCGATGTGGAGACCTGGCTCGCGGGCGGCGGGGTGCCGGTGGCGCCGTTCCCCGAGGGGTTCAAGACGATGGGCTGGCGCTGGTACCGCCGGGCGCGCGCCGCGGTCCGGGGGCCCGTCTTCGCGGGCTGACGGCCCCGATCCTTCCGACCCGTGTCACCAGGGGCGGTTCTGGTTGAAGTAGGGATCCGCCATCCCGTCGCCGAGGCTTTTCCAGGACGCGTCGCGGGCCAGCGACAGATTGCAGTGCGGGCCGGGGTCGCGCCAGTTCCACTGGAGGGCGGCGCGCACCCCGTCCAGCTCCTTCACCACCGACGGCACCTCGTCGTACCACTCGGCCTGGCGGCCGGGCCGCTCCGGATCGTCCGCCGAGCCGAACTCGGAGAGCATCAGCGGCTTGTCGGCCGAGATGTGCTGCCGGATCCAGCGGTGGACGTCGCGCTGGGTCTCCCCGAAGGAGACCCAGTCGGTGTCGTGACAGCGGTAGTAGTTGTAGCGGTTGTACGCGATCCAGTCGACGTACGCGTCGCCCGGGTACAGCTTCGGGAACAGCGCGTTGTTGCCCGGATAGCCGGTGATCGTCCAGGTCCACACCGCATTGGTGACGCCCAGCTCGGCGAACCGGTCGTGGATGTGGCGCCAGGCGGCGACGAACTCCTCCGGTGTCCCCGCACCCGGGATCCGGGTGTCCATCTCCAGGTCGAAGGAGAGGAAGAGGGGCTTCCCGTACTCTTTGACCCGCCGCGCCTGGACGTCGATCACCGTGGCGTCCAGCGCGCCCGACGAGATCTGCGTCCACCGCGGCTGCTGGGCGTCCGTACCGCCCCACCACTTGCTCTCCCACGACAGCAGCAGCATCCGCTCCTGTCCGACCTCGCGCTCCTGCTCGGTGACGAGCTGCCCTTCGAGGTCGTCGGTGGACATGTCGTGGTACGCGTAGACGATGTCGAGCTTGCGCCCGATCCGCTTCTCGTAGGCGAGGACCTTCTCCGTCAGCTCCGGCTTCTCGTGCCGGACGTACGCGCCGAACCAGGCACCGCACGGCGGCACCAGCAGCTCGGTGACCCGGCATTCGGGGGAGTCGGGCGACGGGCGGGCGTCGTCGTGCGCGGTGGTGTCCTCCAGGGCCAGGGCGACGGCGCCCAGGAGCAGCGCCACCACGACGGCCGTGGACAGGGCCCACGGCCTACCGCGGTTCGTCACGTGCGTTTCTCGCCTTTCCGCCGGGTCACTTGGCCCGGGGCGGGGGCGCCGGGTCGTCGGAGCGATGTCTGCCCTCCGGGAGCTGCGGACATGCGGCGGCGATCCCGGTCAGCGCGACCAGCAGGAGCAGCACGCCCGTTCCGCTGAAGAACTCGGCGGCGATCAGCGCCGTGGCGGCGAGCACCGTGAGGCCCATGCTCAGGAAGAGGGCGAGCATCAGCAGTTCGAGCCGGTCCGAGTCGCGGTCGAAGCCGGACTCCCAGGCGTCCTCGGGGCCGACCGCCCGGTCGCGGCGGAGCCGGGGCGCGCAGACCCGCAGGACCGCGACGCCGGGTCCGGCCAGCAGGAACACCGCGATCGGCAGCCAGCGCAGCGGATTGCCGTCGGGGAGGAGGGTGGCGACGAGGGCCACCAGACCGGCCACGACCGGGCCGAACCTGACGGCCGGCGCCTCCCGCGCGCCGAGGCCGGTGAGCCCGCCGGACGGCTGTGCGTCCGGGGCCCGCACCGGGCCGCCGAAGCCCTGGAAGCCGCCGGGTCCCTGGCCCGGTCCCGGCCCGTACCCCTGCTCGAACCCCGGCCCGGGGCCCGGTCCCTGGCCCTGGCCCGGTCCGTACCCCTGCCCGTATCCCTGCTCGAACCCCGGCCCGGGTCCCTGTCCCCGGCCCGGTCCGGACCGCCGTCGGGAACCCCGCCCGGCGGCCCGTCCCGTACCGTCTCCGTCTCGGTCTCGGTCTCGGTCTCCGGGTCTCATGACGCCCTCCCCGACGCGCGCTTCAGCCGGTACACGGCCCCGGCCTCGTTGCTCGCGACCTTCTCGAACAGCGGCGAAGCCGCCACGTCCTTCTCGATGTCGCGCATCTGCTCACCGGTGAGCAGTCCGTTCATCTCCGAGTTCGCCACCTGGCCGCGGGTGTGCAGGAAGTACGCCTCACCGGGCGGCCGTACCCCCGACATATCGCTCGCCAGGGTCTTGGCGGGCTCCTTCACGATGTCGTCGACGTGGAACTTGGCGTCGTCGAGGAACCAGTAGTGGTCCACGTCCCAGTAGCGGTCGTACGCGGCCGGGTAGTTGCGGTGCGCCGCGACCACCAGGGACCCCTCGGGGGCCGTCCGCAGCAGATCCTTGACCAGCTTCACCTCGGCGGGCGGGAAGTAGCTCAGCCGGTCCTTGCCCATATAGCTGGGCACGTAGAACGCCGTGAGCACCGTCAGCACCAGCCCCGGCACGACGCCGTAGCGGATGCCCGTCGCCAGCCGGGGGCGCTCGGCGCCCGCCCGCGCCGCCCAGGTCACCGGCAGCAGCGCCACGGCGGCGAAGAAGGCCAGGAAAGGCAGCATGAACATCAGGACCCGGAAGACCATCTCGCTGCCGTAGCCGTTGGCTATCGCCATCAGCGGCGGTACGGCGGCGAGCAGCAGCAGCGGTCTGGCCCGGGTGCGCAGCGGTTTGCCGCCCCGGAACACGCCGACCGCGGCCAGCAGGACCACCAGCGCCGACAGCAGCCGCGCCGACCACGAGGCGAACAGCGCCCCGGAGCCGGTGGGCACGGAGCCGTACCCCCGCTCCAGATTGCTCCCGACGTCCCCGAAGGACTTGATCATGTCGGGGACGGCCTCGCGCAGGAACGGCAGCGACGCGGTCAGGTTCCACGCCGCGAAGACCAGGACCAGCACGATCACCAGGGTCCAGTCCCGGTAGCGGCCCATGACGCAGAGGGCCGCCAGACTCACCACCAGCATCACCGGGGTGAGCTGGTGGGCGACCACGATCGCCGCGATCAGCGGCACCAGCAGCGCCGTCCACACGATCTGCCGGGCGCGGCGGCCCGGTGCCGGGGCCTCGGCCCGGCGCAGCGCCACCGCGATCACCCCCAGATAGAGCGCGAACGCCAGCGACTGCGGCGAGAAGTAGTCCTGGCCGACCCAGTTGGCCGCGTAGAAGATCCAGACGGCGGTCCAGATCAGCCGCCGGTCCTGGGTGAAGGTGCGGTAGATCAGCAGCAGCGGGAGCAGCAGCATCAGACTGGACAGCAGCGGCCACCAGGACATGAACGCCAGCGCGTTCTCCGCCCCGGTCAGATCGACCAGCGCCGCCTGGGCCGCGAAGAAGCCGGGCCACTGGTCGTAGACCGCCATCTCGCGCAGTTCGGCGCCCCGCTGGAGCCGTCCGGCGTCCAGCAGATGCTCGATGATCGCGTCGTGCTTCCACGCCCAGGCGTACAGCGGGGTCGGATAGACCACGGCCTGCGTGGCGCGTTCGAAGAGCAGCAGTCCGACGGTGTACGCCAGCGGCCACCACTGGCTCCGGCGGGGATCGCGGACGCAGTACCAGAAACCGCCGGTGAGCACCGCGAGACCGAGCCAGAAGACGATCGGCAGCTCCCGGAAGAGACCGAAGTCCGAGAGGTCGGAGACGTCGACGGTGGCCGTCGCGATCACCCACAGAAGCAGGGCGACGGCGAGCGGCGCGCCCAGCGTGATCAGCGTACGGCGGTCGGGTATCCGGCTCTCGGCGCCGGCGGCCCTGCGGTCACCGCGCCCGGGTCCGGGGACGCCCGGGCCCGGCCCGGAGTCGGCACCGGCGCCGCCCGCCAACGAGGCGCGCAGCCGGGCCACGGAGAGCCCCATGGTGGGCTGGTCCACCCCGGATCCCGCCGCGCCGTCGCCCCGGCGGCGCCGCCCGGTGGGGGCGGGCTGCCCGGAGTCCGGTCGCGGCACCGGTCTGCCGGAATCGGTGGGTGGTCGTCGCACGCTTCACCTCGGATGGTTCTCGGTCTCGCTCGTTCGGCTCGACTGCTACGGGTTCTCAGGGGGTCACTGCTGGGGGGCGTACGGGCTCCGGCGGCTCATCCGGCCCGCCCGTCCTGTCCGTCCTGTCCGTCCCGTTCGTCCGACCGCCGGGACCCCGCGGACGATGTACGGGACGCCCGTACCGTACGCGTCACGATCAGCGCCAGTACCGCGAGGGTCAGCAGCAGTTGCAGCGGCAGGGCCACCGGCGCGAGCACCCGCTGGAACGCCCAGCCGCACACCACCAGCACCCACAGCGCCCCCCACTGGAACTCCTCGGGCATCCGCACCGTCCGGACCAGCGCCATCACGGCCACCAGCAGGAAGAACTGGCTCACCGTCGGCAGCCAGCGCAGGGCGCCCTCCGGGTCGGACCAGCCCGCCGCCGCGCCCAGGAAGCGGGCGAGGGTCTCGTACCACGCGCCCTCCACCGGTTCCGGTTCCCAGCCCAGGACCGCGGGCGCCGTGTGCAGGGCGGCGAAGGTCACCACGGTCGCCGCGGACAGCAGCCCGGTGCGCGGCCGCAGCAGCGACAACGCGGCGCTCTGCACCACGATCAGCAGCACCACCGCCGTGACCGTCACCGGCGGCAGCGCCTTCAGCAGCTCCTTGCCCGACAGTACGGCCGAAGCGGCCAGGTCGGGCGCGGACAGCAGCGGACCCCAGAACAGGGCCACCGCGAGCCCCAGCAGCACCCACAGCGCCAGCGCGATCCGCGATTCGTCCGGACCCGACGGCTGGTCGACGGGCACCGTCTCCTTCGGCTCGGGCGGTACGAAGACCGGGATGCCGAACGCGGGCGTCGCCGTGTCGTGCCCGCTCCACACATAGGCGGCCGAGCCGTACTCCTCCTCGTCCCGGGCCACCCGGTCCCGCCGCTCCGCGTCCCGGCGCGCCCAGTCGTCGCCGTACTCGGCCTTCTTCGCGGGCCCCCGGGCCACCAGCCGCGCCCACAGCTTCGAAGGCGCGGGCTCCTTGCCCGCCAGCGCCGCCCGCAGACCGGGCGCCACCACCACGGCCATGACCAGCATCGACAGCAGCATCGCCCAGCCCGCGCCGGAGATCCCGGCCGGGCCCAGCATCAGCGCGGCGCTCCCCAGGACCAGGGTGCACATCAGGCCCTGGACCACGGCGAGCATGCCGGTCCTGCCCTGGACCCGCAGCACCCCGATGTACAGCTCGACCGCGACCCGTGGCAGCGCGGCGGCGGCCAGCAGCCGCAGCACGGTCGTCCCGTTCTCCGCGTACGACGATCCGAACGGGGCCAGGATCAGCGGCGCGAACAGCACCAGCACCCCGACCACCGGGACCAGCAGCAGCGCCATCCGGCGGAGCGCGCCGCGCACCCCGGCGGCGAGGGTCTCGGGGCTGTGGGAGGCGTGGGCGGTGAGCGACGAGGCCATGTTGATGGCCATGAACTCCATCGTGCCGCCGACGGTGTACGCGATGTAGAAGTAGCCGTTGTGGGTGGCGTCGAAGCGGACGGCCACCATCACCGGCAGCAGGTTGATCATGGCCAGGGAGAAGAGCGCGCCGACCGAGTCGCCGGCGAGGAAGCGGGCGATCTCCCTGAGCCGGGGCGGTTCGCGGTTCCGGTCGGCGGCGGACTGCCGGGGGATCAGCTTCCGGAAGATCAGCCAGGCCAGCGGGGCGGTGGAGAAGGCGATCGCGGCGCCCCAGGAGACGAAGATCCCCAGCACCGGCAGGGCGGTCGCGAAGGCGGCGAGCAGCAGCAGCTTGCCGATGGAGAACACGGCGTTGCCGATGGGCACCCAGAACGCCTGGCGCAGCCCGGTGAGCACCCCGTCCTGGAGGGTCAGCAGGGCCCAGCCGACGCACGAGAGGACGAAGGCCACCCCGGGCCAGAGCCCGCCCAATGGCTCGTACGACTCGCCCCACAGGGGCAGGGTGAGCAGGAAGACGGTGGAGACGACGGTGACGACGATCGAGCTGATGAGGTACATCCGCCACACCAGCGGGCCGGTACGGCGACCGGCCCGGGGGACGTAGCGCACCACGGCGCCGATCATCGTCGTCGCGGTGACCGAGGCCAGCAGGCGCATCGCGGCGATGGCGGCCGAGCCCTCGCCGACGGCCTCCTTGGAGTAGTAGCGGGCGGCCACCAGCCAGAAGCCGAGGCCGAGCGCGGCCGATACGGCCGTCGAGAGCATCAGGGCATAGGCGTTGCGGAAGAGGGAGTCCCCGCCGCTCTCGTCGGCGCCGTCGCCGCCGGCCCCTTCGCCGCCTTCCTTGTCGGCGCCGGGGGCGGCCGGGCGGTGGTGCGGGGCGGCGACGGCGGCCGACCACGGGACCCTGCGGAGCATCATGGTGTCGGACGGGTCCGGCAGCTTGCGCAGCCGGGTGGTATCGGTGTCAGACACGCGGCTCGCCCGGGAAGGAACCCGGGGAGGCCGGAGTCCGTATCTGCATCGTGTGGTCTTCCAGCGCCAGATCGGCGGCCCGGATCTGCATGGTCGACTGCTCGTCGAAGCCGGGCGCGGCCGGTGCGCCGCCGGACGGCACTCCCACCGGTCCGCCGGTCGGCACGGTGAGGGGCCCGGGGGCGGCCGGGTGCTCCGGGGACGTACTGAACGCCTCCGTCGTCAGGGTCCGCGACGACGGCCGGCGCGTCTTGCGTCCGGTGCTCAGCGGGTGAGCGCCGGGTCTGCGCGGGGAGAACGGCGGCGCGGGCGCCACCCCCGCCCGGTCGAGGACTTCGAGGATCCGGTCGGCCTTCAGCGGATCGGCGGGCATGGCGTGCTTACCGAACCACTCGGCGGCCTCCGGCGTCCGGGAGTGCTCGGTGAAGGCGGCGGCGTACACGTCCAGCGGCGGGTCGTAGAGATAGCCGGTGGTGATCCGGTTGCGGTGCAGCAGATTCCGGGTCCCCTCCCGGTCCTCGACCAGCAGCGGTACCTGGAACAGCGGTTGTACGGGGCCGGGCCTGCGGATCGCCCACCGGGACGCCAGCAGCTTCTCGGTCCCCTCGCGATACGCCTCCAGCAGGGTGTCCAGTTCGGCGAGCATGCGTTCCGTCCGATTGAGCCGCCACGGCCCCGGCCGCATCCGGTAGTCGTGCATGTCCACCCGTACCCAGGTGTTGAACGGGGCCAGCGCCGGGGCGTGGTTCAGGGCCTCCACGAGCTGCGCGGCCCGTAGCGGCATCCGGATCTCCGGGCCCCGCTCCTCCATCCCGAGCAGCCGGACCACGGCCCACGCCAGTGACGTGAGGCGCAGCCCCCGTACGACGGACTCGATATACGGACGGATGCCGTACGCCAGCTCGGAGACCATGCTGCCCGGGGTGAGCAGCTCGTCCCTGGCCCGTTCGAGCGCGCGGCGCTGGGAGGGGTCGGCGATCGCGAGAATGCCGCCCGTGCGGGCGCCCAGGTGCTTGCCGAGGCTGAAGGTGGACGCCTCGCCGAATGTGCCGATGAGCCGACCGCCGACGGTGGTGCCGATCGCGTGGGCGCCGTCCTCGATGAGCGGGATGCCCATCAGATGGCAGCGGGAACGCAGCTCGGCGACCGGATCCGGATTGCCGTAGATATTGACCGTGAGGACGGCGGCCAGGCCCTCCCAGGTGGCGTCCGGGATGGCGTCCACATCGATGGAGCCGTCCTCGTGGTGGACCGGCGCCATGACCGGTTTCAGCCCGGCCGCGAGCACGACGAAGAAGATGACGTCGTCGTTGACGGGCGCCATCAGTACCCGGCCGCCCGGTTTCACCCAGTGCCTCAGTGCCAGGTACATGCCGATTCTGCACGACGGTACGTACAGACATTCGCGGCCCAGCCGGTCCCGCATCATCTCCTCGATCGCCGAGTAAGGCGACGAGGGCGATACGGACGACGGCCGACCCTCCCCTTGAGCCATTTCGTCCCCCCAAGAACCCGTCGCCAATGTGGACCACGCCGGTCGGCCGCGTCAATGACGGAAGCAGGGCCCGCTCCCGGGGGGAGGGGCCCTGCTTCCGTCATCGGCGGAGGCTTCGGCTCCGCGCCGCGTCACACCGTGGTCACCCCGGTGGTCACTCCTCCAGGGTGAGTCCCTTGCGCAGACGGACCAGGGTCCGGGAGAGCAGGCGGGAGACATGCATCTGGGAGATGCCCAGCTCCTCACCGATCTCCGACTGCGTCATGTTCGCGACGAAGCGCAGGGACAGGATTTTACGGTCCCTCGGCTGGAGCCCCGCGATCAGGGGCTTGAGGGACTCGATGTACTCGATGCCCTCCAGGCCGTGGTCCTCGTAACCGATCCGGTCCGCCAGCGCGCCCTCGCTGTCGTCCTCCTCGTGCTGGGCGTCGAGGGAGCTGGCCGTATAGGCGTTGCTCGCGGCCATGCCCTCGATGACCTCGTCACGGGAGAGCCCGAGGTGTTCGGCCAGTTCGGCGACCGTGGGGGAGCGGTCCAGCCGCTGGGCGAGCTCGTCACCGGCCTTGGCCAGGTCGAGCCGCAGCTCCTGAAGCCGGCGCGGGACCCGGACGGACCAGCTGGTGTCCCGGAAGAAGCGCTTGATCTCGCCGATGATGGTGGGCATCGCGAAGGTGGGGAACTCCACACCGCGAGCCAGCTCGAACCGGTCGATCGCCTTGATCAGGCCGATCGTGCCGACCTGGATGATGTCCTCCATCGGCTCGCTGCGGGAGCGGAACCGAGAGGCGGCGAACTTGACCAGCGCGAGGTTGAGTTCGACGAGGGTGTTGCGGACGTACGCGTGCTCGTGGGTCCCTTCCTCCAGCTCCTGGAGGCGGGCGAAGAGCGTCTTCGACAGGGCCCGCGCGTCGCGCGGCGCGACCTCGTCGAAGGGGACCTCGATGAGATCGAGGTCGGCGAGGGGATCCGGTGCCTCGGGCGCCGAGGCGCCCGCGACGACCGCGGCCCTCGGGTCGGGGACCTCGGGTACTGCTGTGGTCGCTGACGATTCCTGTGTCGACGTCGCGGTGGCGGGGGTTACCGATGCGTCGAGCCGGGGTGACATGCGTCTCCTCCATCGTTCTCGGCATAAGGCTGCCGAAGCCCAGTCATGAGCTGCGGTGAGCGGCGCCTCCAATGCCGGTCGTGGGACGGTCCCGTTGCGGTGTAGTACAAGCCCTACCCGGTTCTCCCCACTCGATGCAAATGTTAATTGCGCAGAATGTCCGCTTTGTTGGGGTGTCGAAGGGGGTGCCGCATGGCTCCGGAGCCCCCGGACGGCGTAAAGTTCGAGGCACATCACAGGTGTGAAGGGGCGTACATGGACCGCGGTACCGCCACGGGCGGCGTCAGTCAGGGCCGCCTCAGGGTCGAGGTCAGGAACGAGGGCCGCAGCGCGGTGCTCGCACCGGCGGGTGAGTTGGATCACCATACGGCCGAATTGCTGGCCCAGCCCCTCGACGAGGCGCTCGCCGACGGCAGGTCACGACTGGTCGTCGACTGCTCCGGGCTCGACTTCTGCGACTCCACCGGACTGAACGTCCTGCTGACGGCCCGGCTCAAAGCCGAGGCCGCCGGGGGCGGAGTCCATCTGGCCGCGATGCAACCCGTCGTGGCCCGGGTGCTGGAGATCACCGGCGCCGGCGCGGTCTTCACCGTGCACGAGACCCTCGAAGCGGCCCTGGACGGCTGAGCAGCGTCTTCCGTGCGAATCCGCGGACTTTTCCGCTCCTGGCATGGGTGAGTGTCGTCACCGATCAGCGGGGCAGGAGAGTTTCCACAGGACCCGCGCGGAGCGTGCGCCGTCGGGCACTCCGAGTCCAATAATCAGGCGATCCGGTGAATCGGTGAGGTGAAGCGCTGATGAGCACCACCCGGCCACAGGCGGGCGATCTCGGTCCCGAGCCGAGCGACGCCGGGGGCGAGACCCCCACCGCGCGGTACGACACGATCGTGCCGCGCGCGGCGGGCCGCCGCGCCGCGCCCGCGCACCCGGCGCGCCGCATCGCCCTGGCCGGCGCCAGCGGCATCGTCCCCCTCGCCAGAGACTTCACCCGCCAGGCGCTCTACGACTGGGGCTGGCTCCCGGCGGCCGGGGCGGACCGCCGGGCCGCCGCCGAGGACGTCCTCCTGGTCGTCTCCGAACTCGTCACCAACGCCTGCCTGCACGCCGACGGCCCCGACGAACTCCGCGTCTCCTGCGACGGCAAGGTCCTCCGCTTGGAAGTCACGGACGGCAGCACCGGCCACCCGGCCCCCCGCACCCCCCACCGCGCGGGCCGCCCCGGCGGCCACGGCATGTTCATCGTCCAACGCCTCTGCCTGGACTGGGGCGTAACGCGCGTACCGGGCGCGCCAGGGAAGACGGTCTGGGCCGAACTGGCGGCCCCCGCCTGATTTTTTTGTGGCTCGGTTCGCCTCCGGGGCGCTTAAGCCGTGTTCTTCAGTCGACCGTGCTCGACCGCTCGTTCCTCGCGGCCTGCGCGCGCTCTCCTTCCAGACCACGACGCGCCCCTTCGGCTCACTCGCCCTCCGGGGCGGGATTCTCCTGCCCCTCTTTCGTGTCGTCACTCGCCGAACTCCCGCCCGGGCGTGTCGCCACGGGGCATGGTGGCCGCAATCACGGCTCCGGCACTGGGAGGGCGGAACGATGGACGATCGGACGGGCGAGCGGACCGCGCGGGAATTCCTCGCGGACGAGCTCAGGGTGCGACGCGAGGCACATGAACTGACACAGCAGCAGTTGGGTGATGCCCTGTTCGTGTCCCGGACACAGGTGGCACATATGGAGCGCGGCGCGCGCCGGATGCTTCCTTTCATGGCCGAACAGGTGGACGAGATCTTCGGCACCGGGGAGTTGTTCCAACGCCTGGCGGCGGCGACCATCGGCAGGTCCGGGCATCCCAATTACTACACGGATGCCGTGGAGGCCGAGCAGACGGCGGAGTTCATCAGCCACTACGCGCCGACATTGGTTCCGGGCTTGCTTCAGATCGAGCCCTACGTCCACGCGCTGGCTTCCGCCGACGATCTGTTCACCGAGGCCGACGAAGTCGCGGCCACGGTACGGGCCAGGATTGCCCGAGCGGCGATCCTGCACCAGGACGATCCGGTACGGCTGTGGGTGGTCCTGCACGAAGCTGTGCTGCGCACGGAGATCGGCGGCCCGGAAGTGATGGCGGCGCAGCTCGGGCATATCGCGACCCTGGCCCGTGACCGTCAAGTCGTTGTCCAGGTGGTGTCGTTCTCCGAAGGTGCTCATCGCGCCATGAGCGGAATGGCGGCGATCTACGAGTTCACCGACGCGGCACCGATGGTCTACTGCGAGGGTCCGTTTACGGGGGTGTTGACCGACGATCCGGCAGTCGTGGTGGTGGCCCGAAGGGCCTACGATCTGGCGCGGGCCGTCGCGCTGCCGCCGGAGGCGTCCCTCACCCTGATCGAATCGGTGGCGAAGGAGTATGTGGAACGATGCGGCACCACCACATAGACATGACCTCCGTCGCTTGGCGGAAGAGCAGCTACAGCAACACCTCCGGCGGGGACTGCGTAGAGGTGGCCGACCAGTTCCCCGGTGTGGTCCCGGTCCGCGACTCGAAGGTCCCGGAGGGGCCCGTCGTGGTCGTCGGCGGAGACGCGTGGGGACGGTTCGTGGCGTCCCTGTAGACGTGCGGCGCTACGGGCCCCCGGCGACGGCCGGGGGCCCGTACGCGTCGTCCCCTGCACTCGGAGAAATGGCGGATACACCCTTTCCGGCTTCTCGCCAAAGTGCTCACGGGGTATGTCCCTCAAGGCCGTTCCCGGTTCGCCGGTGATCGTTCGTACATTCGATACAGGCGATCGCAGGTCATGGCGGTGACGGAGGCCGACGCGTACTCGGTGCCCCGGTGGTTCTGTTACTGCGGTGCCGTCAGGGGCCCGCCCCGAGGGTCGGCGGGGAACGGTTGTCGGACTCCTTCGCCGTCATCGCGGTCTGTGTTCTTGTGGCGAGTTCCCGGGCCACGAGAATTACCGGGGTCCGATGGGATCGACCTCCAAGGGGAACTCCATGGCACCTGCGGTCACTGCGGCATCGGGACACTCGTACCGGCTGAAGAACAAGCGGACCGGCCTCTATCTGACCAGCGCCGACTTCAGTCCGAGCAGCTATGCGACGATCTATCAGTCCGTGGCGAGCGGTCAGGGCCGACTGGCTCAGACCTGGAACGTCCTGAGCCTGGACAATGGCGAGTACCTGATCGAGCAGAAGGTCGGCGGAACGATCCTGACGCCGGACAACTACTCCAGCGGCGGCGTTCGGGTCAACCTCGACAATCCGCAGAACGGCTCGGACGTCAACGTCCGCAACAGTCAGATCTGGATCTTACGGGCCGAGGGAACCGGCTATACGATCAGCAACAAACACGGGGGACTTTTCCTGACCCCCGACAACTGCGGTGTCAACGGCAACGGTCAGGTCAACAAGTTCTACCGGGCATCGGGCGCCGACGGGGAATCCCAGATCTGGGAGCTGGAACGCGAAGCCACCTATTCCCGGATCGTCAACACCCCGACCGGACCGACCAGTAACAACGTCGGCCCCGTCCCGTCGCCCACCGGCTACTCCCGGCCCAATCCTGACGCCACCCCCCAGGTTCTCGTCGGCACCACCCTCCTGCCGTCCCCGCTGGTGTCCGACCCGGCCCTCGGCCAGGCACGCAAGGCACAGGAGAGCCCTTACTACCTCCTCAAGCGGTATGGCTTCTACAAGATCGTCTACTTCTACGACCACAGCGGTCAGGTGAACAAGAAGGAGTCCCAGAGCGTCACCGTCGGGCTCTCCACCACCAACGCCCGGGAAGTCGAGACCACCACCGGCATCTCCGTCACAGCCGAGACCGGAGTGCAGTACAAGGGCTTCTCCGCATCCCTCAGCACCACGGTCAGCTACCAGTTGCGCACCCGTGTCGCCACCGAGAGCACCCAGTCCAGTAACCGTACGGTCACGGTCGAGCGGGAGTACCCCGCGAACGGCCGACGTTTGGCCCAGAGCATCTGGTTCCGGGCCGACCGCTACGTCCTGGAGCGGACCGATGGAAGCAAAGTCCTGGAATGGGAGACCACGACGGACCAGGACACGGTGGACAGCGTCTACCCCGCCGCGACCGGCTGACCATGCACCCTGTCGATGTCCGTGCCACCGCGTGGCGGAAGAGCAGCTACAGCAACACCGAGGGCGGTAGCTGCGTAGAAGTGTCCGACCAGTTCCCCGGTGTGGTCCCAGTACGCGACTCGAAGGTCCCGGAGGGGCCCGTGGTAGTGGTCGGCGGGGATGCGTGGGGACGGTTTGTGGCGTCCCTGTAGACGTCTGCAAGACGTGTGGCCCCGGCGACGGCCGGGGCCCGCGTGCGTCTGCCTCAGTACAGCGCCCTGAACCTCTCATCCAGGTCGGCGACGCGTTCGGCTCGGCGGCCCATCAGATAGACCTTGGTGTGGGTCCGCTGCACTTCGTGCACCAGCTCGAAGCCTTGGGTCTCGTTGTACTTCACCAACTCGGGGTAGTGGCAGCCACGGCGAACCCATGTGCGCCCTTCTCGCGCTGCCCTGTCCACCGCCCAGAGCGCCATCGCGGTCCCTGGCTTCCGGTCCCGGCAAGCAGGGTCGGTGACTGTCGAGTACAGGTAATACGCCGCCTCATTCAACTCGTCCTGCGTCCAGCCCCACGGAGGGGTCTGTTCCTGGACGGTGGTGCACCCGATGATCCCCCCGTCGCCATCTGCGAGAACCCACACATCACCATCAGGATTCTCCGCCTGCCGTGCGAGATCGGACGCGCTTTCCCGCCAGCTCGGAAGTCCGCGCTCTTCCAGCCAGTCGGAGCGGGCGAGGATCATCTCTTCGACGGCGGGAATGTCATCGGCCGTGGCCGGACGCATGGCGAACACCGTGTCTCCTGAGGGTTGCAAGGGACTAGAGGAAGGATTGAGCGGCGAAGTGTAGGTCAAGGACTTCGAGCAGTTGCGCGTCCCGGTCCTCGCGATACTGCCCTTCGGCCAGTTGCCGGACAGCCGCTTGAAGGCCGTTGGGGTCCACCAGCTTCTCGTCGAAGAGCGGCGAGCCATCGTGGAGCATCTTGGCGAACAGGGGGCGTGCGATGTTGGTGAGGGTGTGTTGAACAACCTCCGCAAAAGACTCCCGTTCTCGGGATTCGGTGACATCCGGGCTCAACCCGAGGGATGCCAACTGTCGCCGTTGAAGCTGTTTCAGCTCACGCCAGTGCATGGGTAACCATTCGCCGAGTTGCACCATGCCTGGATCGGCGAACGGATGCACCGGCCAGACTCCTGCCCGCATGAGTACGGGTGCTGTGGTCTCCAACGAGAGCAAGGTCATCGAGTTGACGGCGGCAGGGGGAGCAATGCCGTCGTCGGCGAACTCCAGCGCGGCGCGAGCTCGGTCTCCGATCCAGGGCAAGCCATCGCTGAGCTCGCCCATGGACTTGTGCGGATACTCGGCTTGAGACAGGGCTACCATCTCGTCTCCGCCGAGGCCGGTTACCACCACACGGGCACCATGGTCGGCCAGGCCCTCGGTCAGTTTGGCGAACGGCCGGTGGAGAGGTTCCTCGTACGGGCTGATCCTTTCGCCCCTGATCCGGGCGCACTCCTGCGAGAGCGGCGCGTGCTCCAGGGCATCGATCAGGTAGTCCGACTCCGCGAACGGCAGCGCCTTGATGATCTCCGAGCGCCGTCGGATCTGGTGGGCCCGCCCTGGGCCGGCGATCAGAAGAGCCGCTGTCGCGAAGCGACCCGGGTACCGCTGGGCGAGGCGGGTTGCCACGGTGCCGGAGTCGAATCCGCCCGTGAGGTGGAGAACGGTCTCCACGCAGTCGATCGGACGGAGATCAAGGGCATCGTCCATGGCCTCCACGAACGCCCCGAGGACATCGGCATCAGGGGCCAGTTCGCGCGGCCCGCCGTGCAGTACCGGCTCGGGGTAGTGCAGGTAGAGGTGGCTGCCGTAGATGGCCGTCGCGCGCTCGGTCACGCGGTGAATGCCCCGGAATACCGTCTCGGTGCTGTATCGGGGCCGGTAGATCAGCAGTCGTGCGACTTCACGAGAGCTGAGGCCGACGCTGTACTCGGCAAGGTCAGCCATGTTCCACGACCCGTACAGGCTCGTACGATCGTGCGCGACGTAGAGCGGCGCGACACCTCCGGGGCCCGTGCTGACACGGCACGGGTCGCCAGGGGCGGTTTCCACAAGTACGTAGTCCGTGGGCCATTGCTCCGTCAGAGTGCGCGCCTCTTCGAGCTCGCGAGAAGTGACGCTGCGGAGCGCGGGTTCGTGTGCCTCCCGGCATGCGACACGCTCACGCACAACGAGAAGTGTGCGGGTACCGTCTGTCACAGCAATGTTTTCGATCAATGGGTGATCGTATGGAACGATCTCGCTCGTCCTGTCGGCGGTGACGTATGTGCGCCCGTTCCACTCCCATGCCGTGCTCGCATATGGCGTGAGACGTAACTTGATCACGCTTGGTGTCCCTTCGGATGGGCCCGAGGGGCGCGGGATTCAGTCCCCTCGGGCGTTGAAACCGAACGGTTCAGACGGCGGTTGTGTCGTACGTCTTGGCGGCGTCCGACGAACCCGAGACCTTCTTGTACTCGTGCGTCTCGGCTGGCGATTGCACCCGCCGCTGAGCTTTGGTCGTGAACAACCTCTCGAAGCGGCGAACGCGCTTCGGCGGGGGCATGAACTCCTTCACGCTGTCCCTCCTTGAGCTCTGCCGATGCCGAGGAACTCCCGGCACTGGCTGTCCTCGTCCAGTATCCGAGGGTGGGAGCCCTCGGTTACCCGACTTGTGTACTCCGATCAGCGCAGTCGCGGCACACTCTCAACAGAACGAAGGACATTCCGGCGGTTTTGTCATGGGAATCTGAACGCTTGGGCGAGTCGGTGGAACAAGCATTCGGGTGTTTGAGCGATGCCACGTACCTCGGCGCAATCACTGATGCGCAGTTCGGCACTGAGCTTGAGAGCTCGAAGCTGCCGCTACCGCGAAGGCCGGCGCAGTTCCGACTCGATGAGGTCCGCCGCGCGCTTCGTGCCGCCCTCTGCCGTCGAGGCCGTTGCCAGGTGGGCCGAGCGGGTGGCGACCTCAGGGTCGGAGGTCAGGTCCAGCAGGGCCGAGCGGAGGGCTTCCGGGGTGGCGTCGGCGGGGTCGAGGCGGCGGGCTACACCCAGGTCCACCAGGCGGTCGGCGTTCATTTCCTGTTCGGAGGTGCGGGGGACGGCGATCATGGGGACGCCCGCCAGCAGGCCCTCGCCGCAGCCGCCCATGCCGGCGTGGGTGACGAAGGCGTCCGCCTGCTTCAGGATCGACCGCTGCGGGACCCAGTCGTGGACCTCGACATTGCCGGGGATCCCGCCCAGGTCCGCCGGGTCGGTGTACTTGCCGATCTGGAGGATCACCCGCCAGCCCGGCAGATCGCCGAAGGCGGTGAGACAGTCGCGGTAGAACTCCGGGTGCCGGGTGTCGGCCGAACCCAAGGAGATCAGCAGGACGTTCTCCGCGTCCGCCGGACGGGTCCACGTACCGGTGTCGGTGCTGGCCGAGAGGGCGAAACAGGGGCCGACGAAGGTCACCCGGCCGGTGTCGACCCGGTCCGCGTGCGGCTGCATCGACCGGGTGATCAGGGCCAGGGCCCGGGGGGCGCGGCCGGCGAAGTCGTCCATGTCGGTGGTGGTCGCCCCGGAACCGGCCAGCCAGCGTGTGAACTTCGCCCGGTACGCGTCGGCGCCCGGCAGCGCCCACAACTGCGCCGCGACCTCCTCCTCGTACCCCTCCCACGCCACATACGTGGGCGAGAGCTGGACGAGGGGCCGGTTCTGCGACTCGGCGATTGCGCGGGCGGTGTACGCGCCGATGTCGTACAGATACACGTCGGCCGGGTCGCGGTCGTACACGGCACGCAGCTGGGGCAGGACCCGCACGGCGTCGTCGAGGAAGAGCGTCATCGCCGCGATCGGGTCCTCGGGCCAGTCGTTGTCCGCGACCGGCAGCCCGGAGGAGAAGGGCACGAACTCCGCGCCGGTGGGCTCGATCAGACGGGCCACCGCCGGATCGTTGGCGTACGTTACCCGGTGGCCCCGGGCCACCAACTCGCGGATGATCTCCAGACTCGGCAGGACATGGCTGACGGCGGGGATACCGACCATCGCGATATGGGCGGGGCGACCGGACGACATGGGAGCACTCGCTTCGGGGTGGGGGGAGGAACGGCGACCCTAACAAAGGGGTCCGCCCCGGCGCACCGGCTTTCCCGCCGGGCCGGACGCTGCCCCCGGGCCGTAAATCGAGGCCCCCGTGCCTTCCCAATTGATGGCCCCGGCCCGCGGGCAAGGCCGGTGGACCACCCTCGATTACTGCGTCTCCCTGGTCAGACGCATCCGAGTGTGCGGATGAGCCAGCCGGCCTCGCGCCACTGGTCGGTGTTCAGGGTGCCGCGGGCGTCGATGATCTTTGGGCTGGCGGTGCGGGTGGCGACCTGCTCGGGGTCGAGGTGAGAGAACTGGTGCCATTCGGTGAGGTGCAGGACCAGGTCGGCGTCCTCGGCCGCCGCGACGGGGTCTTCGGCGTAGTCGAGTTCGGGGTGGAGTTTGCGGGCGTTGTCGAGGGCCCGGGGATCGGTAACAGTGACGCAGGCGCCGAGTTCATGGAGTTTTTGGGCGACGGCCAGGGAGGGTGAATCGCGGATGTCGTCGGTCTCGGGCTTGAAGGCTGCACCCCAGATAGTGATCCGCTTGCCGCGCAGGTCGGAGCCGATTTCTTCATGAGTGAGGTCGATGACGTGTTGGCGGCGGCGAGTGTTGACGTCGTCGGCTTCGCGGAGGATACCGACGGCGTCCGCGGCGTCGAGTTCTTCGGCGCGGGCAATGAAGCCGCGGAGGTCCTTGGGGAGGCAGCCACCGCCGAAGCCGAGTCCGGGGCGCATGCCGTTGCGGCCGATGCGATGGTCGTGGCCGAGGATGTCGGCGAGTGCGGTGACGTCGGCGCCGGACTTCTCACAGACCTCGGCCATCGCGTTGATGAACGAGATCTTGGTAGCGAGGAAGGAATTCGCGGCACCCTTGGCGAGCTCGGCGGTGGGCCAGTCGGTGACGATCGTTGTGGTGCCGGAATCGATGATCCTTGCGAATGCCTGCCGCAGCAGGCTCTCGGCCCAGGAGTGGGCGCTCCGAAAGCCGAGAACGAGGCGATCGGGGCGCAGGGTGTCGTCGATGGCGAAGGACTCGCGGAGGAACTCGGGGTTCCAGGCGACCTCGACGAGGTCGCCCGCGGGGGCGGCGGTCTGGAGGAACTCGGCGAGGCGGGGTGCGGTGCCCACCGGGACAGTCGACTTGACCGCGATCACGGCCGGGGTACTCAGGTGCGGGGCGAGCTTGAGGGCGGCGTCGAAGAGGTGGGAGAGGTCATAGCTTGCGCTGCCGGGCTGCTGCGGGGTGCCGACGCCGATGAAGTGCAGGTCTGCGAAGGCGGCGGCCTCCTGATAGGAGGTGGTGAACTTCAGGCGGCCGGTGGCGGTGTGCTTGGTGAGGAGGCCATCGAGGTCGCGTTCGAAAAACGGCGCCCTGCCCGAAGCCAGGACGGCGACTTTGTCGATGTCGGAGTCCATACCGAGGACCTCGTGGCCGAGCTCGGCCATGCAGGCCGCGTGGGTGGCACCGAGGTAGCCACAGCCGATGACGGTCATCTTCATGAGAGGTGTGTCCCTTGGGGTGGGGGCCGCCGCGGGCGGCTCCCAACCTTGCCCGTCCGGACGGGCGGTGCGATCAGGAGGGCCGGGCGGCCGGATGGCGTTGATCCCGGCCCGGATGAAAGGGGGGATCGTGAAGATGTCGAGGTACTCGGGGACGAAGATGGAGCTCGGCTCCTACTCTTCGTCGAGCTTCGGGATGTTTGCGCCGGCCGGGCTCCGAGGGGCGGAGCCGCGGAACAGGATCCAGCGGGTGGGCCGGGTGGTGCCGGGTGAGTTGCCTGACGTGGCGCCGGGGCACCCGGGGCGTCGGCCAGTGGTCCCACAGGTGGAGCAGGAGCGATTCGCGGCCGTCGGTGATGATCGCGAAGGCCCCATGGGTGGCGGCCGACTCCTGGCCGGCGGGAGCATCGGAGTGCATCCGGCGACCGTAGTAGTAAGGGGGGTGGAGATCACGCTGCGGCCCTCGCCGTCTGGTCGGTAAACCAGGCGGCTGCCATGAGGGCTTGCATCCGGGTCCGGTCGAACCGGCCGCCGGGCTTGAGCCCCCCTTCGAGGAGGGGGCGGAACGCCGGGGGCGCCTCGGCCAGGGCCGCGTTGATCCGTTCGTCGGCCCAGCTCGTGAGGTGCCCATTGAGCCAGCTCGGTACGGGGGAGGCGAAGCCGAGCTTGTCCCGACTCGCCCACACCTCCTTCGGTAGCCCCAGGGCCTTTGCGGCGTCCCGAAGGATTCGCTTGCCCTGGGCCGGATCCGTGATCTTGTAGTGGGTCGGTAGTCGGTAGGACAGCTCAACCAAATCCCGGGCGAGGTAGGGGGACCGGCGTTCCAGCGCGTAGGCGGAGGCGAGCTTGTCGCTGGTCATCACCAGCGGACGCCAGGCCGTCGCGAGGTCGGTGAGGGTCAGGCCGCGGGCGAGGTCCCCGCCGGCCCGGTCGAACGCGTCGGCGACGAGCTCGCGGACGCGTCCTTGAGGGTCGGGGCCACGAAGGATGAGCCGGGTGACGGCCTCCACCGCGTCCAGCGGCCCGTCGGCGGCGTGCATGAGCTTGGCGGCCAGCGGCCGGTAGGCTTCCATCCCGGCGGCCAGGACGGCGTCGGGCCCGAACAGGAGCAGGGCCTGGCGGACGTAGCCCATCAGGAACTCGTGGGGCCCCAGGCCGCCGATCACGACGCGGAGGCCGAGGCCGGAGACCTCACGGTAGGCCATGTGCTCGGAGAAGGTGCTGGCGTTGCCCATCGGGTAGTCCAGGGCCCGCATCATGTGGGGCAGGGCGGTGGTGAAGTCGATGTGGTCCGGCTCGACCACGATCAGCTCGGCCCCGATATCCCGGGCGATCACGGCGGCGGCGGAGGACTCGTCCAGGCGGTCCTGGTCCCGGTAGCGGACCGTCACGCAGACCGGCGGGCGCATCAGATAGGCCAGCAGCGCCGAGTCCAGGCCGCCCGAGAGAAGCAGCGCGAAGTCGCAGGTCGGAATCCTGAGCGGGACCTGCTCGGCCAGGATCGTGGAGAATCTGGCCAGGGCCTCGTCGTACGTGCCGGTGAAGGGGGCCCGGTTCTCCAGATGCCACCAGGTCATATGGTCGATCGAGCCGGTGGTGGTGTCAAAGGTCAGCAGTGTGGCCGGGGCCAGCAGTTGGATCCCCTGAAACGGGGTGTCGACCCCGGTCGGGGTCTCGATCGCGGTGACCTCCGGCCGTAGGACCAACGGGGCTTGGCCGTAGCGGATAAGGGTGGTGACCTCGGAGGCGAACGCGAGCCGACCGCCGTCGAGCCGCCAGTAGAGGGGCTTCTCGCCCAGGCGGTCGCGGGCCAGGAACAGCTTCGCGGTCCTCGGGTCGTAGAGGGCCAGGGCGAACATGCCGTCCAGGCCGTCCAGGCAGGACGGCCCGATCTTCGCCCAGGCTCGCAGCAGGAAGTGGGCGTCCGACTCCCGCTCCGAGATTTCGATACCCCAGGCGGTTGCTTGCTGACGCCAGTTGTAGATCTCTCCGTTGAAGGCCAGCAGCAGCCCGGTGGGCCGGTCGAGGTAGGGGCCCGGCATGGCCTGCGGGTCGACGATCAGGAGGGTGTTCATGGCCAGCACCGCCCGCCCGTCACGGGTGGCGGCGTCCATGGTGCCGTCGGGGCCGCGGTAGTGCTGCATGGCGCCCATCGCGGCGATCGTCTTCTCGTGCCGGACAGCGTCGCCTCCGGCCAGTCCTGCGATTCCGCACATCTGGTTCACCCCCGAGCGTGAAGTCGTCGTGTCTGGCGGTGATCGCCGCCGGGGGTTCCTTCCTGGTGTCCCCGGCCGCGGTATGTGCCCTCATCACACCGGTAGGCCCGGGGCGGGGGGAGGGCTCGCAAGGGGGCTCACGACTCGCGAACCAGGTTCACCCAGGGTCCGCAAGGCAATACTCTCAGTGCCTCAAGGTGTGGGGAGCCGGACCGGATTCCCACATCCGGCCGGAGTGTGCACGACTGAGAATTGCCAGTCGAACGCAGCCCGCCGCATGGCGTTTCCTCGTCAGCAGACCCCTTGCTGACCTGGTGGAAAAGGGGGTTCGGGTGGCGTCGACCAGCCGTCGGAAGCGACCGCCGAACGCGGATCTGGCCCGGCTCATCGAGACCTGCGGCGCGAGCCACAAGTCCCTGGCCCTGCGGGTCAACCAGCTCGCGAAGCACGCGGGGACGGAGACGGACTATTCGCATACCTCCGTCGCGAACTGGTGCCGACGGGGCATGATCCCCAGGTGGCCGATGCCGACGTTTCTCGCGCAGGCCCTCGGGGAACGGCTCGGGCGACCCGTGGCTTTGTCCGAGATCGGTATGGGTGATGCGGAGACACCGGACGCCGATGTGGGGTTGGATTTCCCGCGGGACCGTGCTGATGCGGTCCGAGTGGCCACCTCGTTCTGGAGCTTTGTGAACCGCCGCGACTTCCTGACCGGATCCGGCTTCGCCGTGTCCGCGTTCAGCACCCCCGTGACCCGCTGGCTGGTTACTCCGGCCGACGAGGCCGCCGATCTCGTCGGCGGCAAGCGGGTCGGTAAGGCCGACCTGGACGAGCTCAGGGACGCGGCCGACGAGGCCCGCCGCTGGGACTCCAAATATGGCGGCGGGAATTGGAAGGCCAACTCCGTCACCGCCTGCCTGCAAGGGCGGGCCGCACCGCTGCTGCGGGGCTCCTTCTCCGACGATGTCGGCCGGGACCTGTTCTCCGTCACTGCCGAGTTGTCCCGGCTCGCGGGCTGGACTGCCTTCGACGTCGGCCAGCACGATGTGGCTCAAAGGCACTTCATCCAGGCCCTCCGTCTGGCCCGCGCGGGCGGGGACGTCCAGCTCGGCTGTTACGTGCTGACCACCATGGCCATGCAGTCGTTGCTGCGGGGTTTCGGCTCCGAGGCCGTGGATATGGCCCAGGGCGCCTTCGAACGATCGAAGGGCCGTGCCGCCCCACGGGTGCTGGCGTTCAACAAACTGATCGAGGCCCGTGCCCATGCCCGCGAGAGGGATGCCAGGGCTGCTTCACGGGCCCTCGCAGCCTCCGAGGGCCTTCTGTGCCAAGCAGACGCCGCCGACGGCTCAGAGCCGACCTGGATCGACTTTTATCACCACGCGAGGCTGTCGGCGGACGCCGCCGAGGTCTTCCGCGACCTGAAGAACCCCAAGGCGGCACTCGCCTGGAACCAGCGGGCCGCCGCGATGCCGTCCGGCGTGTACACCCGCTCCGTCGGCATGCGACTCGCGATCGTGGGGACCGCCCACCTCCAGGCCCGCGACCTCGACCAAGGTCTCGACTTGGCCAACCGCTCCGTCGACATCCTCGCCCGCGTCCAGTCCTCCCGGGCCAAGGACTACGTCCGCGAGTTCAACGCCGCTCTCGCCCCCTGGCGCCGCGAGCCCGCCGTCCGCGAATTCATTCACCGCACCCGCGCCGAACTCGGTGCGGCTGCCTGAGCGCGTCTTCTCGTGGTGCCGCCAGGCTCGGGGAAATTCCCGCCGGGCCGGGTACGGGGCACGGGCCGTAAATCGGCGTCTCCTGTCTCTTCCTTAGTGGTGGTGCCGGGCGTACCTTGGCCGCCGATCTGATGTCCCGTCAGTAATGGTGGAAGGGGTACCGGGTGACGTACCGGACACGGACGGCTCTCGCGGCCGTCGCGATGGCGGGCCCGGTGGTGTTGCTCACCGCCCCCGCCGCGCAGGCGGCCGTCGTGGATGTCAACTACCGCTGCACCACGCCCATCGGTACCAAGAGCGCCGTCTCGCCGGTCGATGTGACCGCCGAGAAGAGCGGCGGCGGGTACCGCGTCACGATGTCCTTTGAGAAGGGCGTCTCCTCCAGCCCCATCGAACTGGGCAAGGGCGCGATGAACCCGAGCGCCGTGCTGAAGCTCGGCGGGGCCGACTCCGGGCAGGTCGCCGTCAAGGGCAGCCCCAACCCGCAGGCCGTGCCCGCCAACACACCCATCAAGATCGGCACATTGACGGGGACGTACACACCGAAGAAGACCGGGAAGGTCACCTTCACCGCCGGGACGCTCACCATCAAGGCGCTGGGGACGACGACCACCTGTCAGCCCACCAACAATCCGAATCCGGCCCTCGAACTCGCCGTCACGGCGGCCGGTGGCGGTGGCACGAGTGACACGGGAGGCGCCGGGGACAAGGGGGGTTCGTCGGCCGCCGGGGGCGACGAGCTGCCCAAGACCGGGCCGCTGGACTCCGCCGTCGCGCTCGCCACCCTGGGCGGCACCGTGTTGCTGAGCGGGGCGGCCGGGGTGCTGTGGCTGACCCGGCGCGGCGCGCGGCGCGCCACCGGCTGAGCCGTGACCGTACGTCCGCGCCACGCCGTACTCGCGGGTCTGGCGGTCCTGCTGCTGGGCGCCCCCGGCACGCCCGCGTCCGCCGAAGTGCCGGGCCCGTCCGGCGGCTGGACGCTGCGGCCCGTCGCCGGGGCCGACGCCGGACGGCCCTACGTGTACGCGGAGGGCGCGCCCGGCACCGTACTGGAGGACCGGCTGGCCGTGACCAATCCCGGGGCCGCGCCCCTGACCGTACGACTGGCCGCCGAAGGACCCGGCAGTACGGGCGACTGGGTCGCCTTCGCGGCCGCCACCGTGACCGTCCCGCCCCGCACCCGCGCCGACGTCCCCTTCACCGTCACCCTCCCCGGCGGTACGCCCCCCGGGCGGCGGACGGCCGCCGTCACCGCCACCGCGCCCGGCCGCGAAGGGCGGCGGGCGAGCGTCCCGGTCCATCTGCGGATCACCGGGCCCTCGGTGGCCGCGCTCTCCGTCGAGGACGTCACCACCGACGGCACCACCGTCCGCTACACCCTCGTCAACCGGGGCAATACGGTCCTGCGGCCCCGGGTGGAGATCCACGGCGACGGGGTCCTGGGCACCGCGTTCCGGCGGGCCGTACGCGACGTCCCGGCCGAACTCCTCCCCGGCCGCCGGGCCACCGGCACCGACCGCTGGGGCGACGCGCCGTTCCTCGACACGGTCGACATCCGCGTCACGGCGACCGCCGGGCCCGGGGTGCGTAACGACGCCTCCGCGTCCGCGTCGTTCGTGCCCTGGCCGTGGCTCGTCGCCTCCACCGCCGTTCCCGGCGGGGCGGCGTTCCTCCTCGTACGACGCGCCCGCCGCCGGTCGCGCGACGCGGAACCGTCCCGTACGGAACAGCCGATGCCGAAGAAGGCGGGGGCACGGTGACGACGGAGCGGCCCCGTACCCACGCGATGATCGCCGCCTTGCTGATGGCGCTGTGCGCCGTGCTTCCGGGGGCCGCCGCCGCGTCGGCCGCGCCCGCCGACCGCGACGAGCCGGTGGTGACGCTCTCCGCGCCCCGGGCGGAGAAGGGCGCCGAGATCACCGTCGGCGGCACCGGCTGGCGGCCCTCGACCCTGCTCACCCTCCTCGTCTGCGGCCAGAACATGATCGGCGGGACCAACTCCTGCGCCAACGCCGAGGGCCGCGCGGTCACCACCGACGCCCGGGGCGGCTTCACCCGGAAACTGACCGTCACCGCGCCGCCGAAGCCCTGCCCCTGTGTGGTGCACGTGGCCACCGTCACCGGTGAACGGGCCGCCGTCGCCGCCGAACTGGCCGTCGCCGGGCATCCCACCGCCCCGCTGCCCGAGCGGACCGGCACCGGCACCGGCAGGCTCGCCGTGCTGGCCACCACCCGGCTCGAAGGGGACTCCGGCGTCCTGGTGTTCTTCGGCGCCCCGCCCTCGCGACGGCTCGCCTTCACCATCGGCAACCTCGGTACGACCCCGGTGAAGGACCCCGTCTTCGAAGTCGGCACCGCCCACGGGGTGTACGCGCCCCAATGGGAGGAGCGGCAGTGGCGCGGCACCATCCCACCGGGCGGCAAGGCGCTGGTCCGGCTGCCCGTCGAACTCGCCGCCGGGGCGCACGGCGACTACGAGGTCTCCGTCCGGTACGGCGAGAAGGTGATCGCGTCCCAGCCGTGGCGGGTGGGACGGCCCTGGGGTGTCACGCTCTTCTGGGTCCTGCTGGCCGTCGTCGTACCCGCCGCCCTGTTCCGGATCGGGATGGCGGTCGTCGACCGCTTCCGACCGGCGGCAACGACAACGGCGGCGGGGGCACCGGCACCGCGCGCCGGACGTCACCGGGCCGCCGTCCCTGCCGTGTTCCGCCGTATCCGGGACCGGGACCGCGGCCGGGACCGGGATCCCGAGCCGGACCCCGCCCCCGCGCCGGCCCCGGCCCCGGCCGCCCTGCCGTGGTTCGCCCCCGACTCCGCACCGCCCAGTACCCGACCCATGACGAAGGGACAACCGTGAGCAACCGACGGAGGATGAGCGCGGCCGGTGTCGCGCTGATGCTCGGCGGCGCGGGGCTCGTGCTGGCCGCGGGCCCCGCCGAAGCCGCCGAGGTGGCGTACGCGACGGAGTGCGTCCCGCCCCCGATCTCGGGGCTGCCACCGGTCCAGGGCACCACGAAGGCGCTGATCACCGCGCCCGCGGAGGCGAAGGTCGGGGACGAGGTGGAGATCGTCTGGAAGACGGTCCAGGCCGCGTCGAAAAACCCCGACGTGCTCGATCTCGCCGCGGATACCGTGAAACCGACCGGCACCCTCGAACTCGGCGGCGCCGCCACCGGCACGCTGAACGTCGAAGGGCCCAGGAAGAACCCCGCCATCCCCAAGAACAGTCCGATGGTGCTCTCCGATATGAAGGGCAAGCTCAAGCTGGAGAAGGCGGGGGAGATCACCCTGACCCCCGGCAAGTACGCGATCAACGTCTCGCGGCCGATCTCCACGGACACCAAGTGCGCGCCGAAGGAGGCCGTGGCGGTAGCGGCGAAGATCAAGGTCACGGAAGGTGGTGGTGGCACGACCGGCGGCACGAATGCGGGCGGCACCACGACGACCGGTGGTACGAACGCGGGCGGCACCACGACGACCGGTGGTACGACCACGAACGGCGGTACGACCACCACCGGTGGGAGCGGCGCGGGCGGCAGCACCACGACCTCCGGCGGATCCACCGGCGGCAACGGCGGGCAGACCGACTTCCCGGGCAAGACCGTCCAGCTCACCTACGCCTGTACGTCACCGGGCCCAGCCGCCATCAAGACCCCCATCACCATCAACGCCGCCAAGTCCGGCGGGGACTACGCCCTCACCGTCAAGACCGGCGCGTCCGTGATGAACAGCCCCGCCGCCCTTCCCGCCGGAGCCATGAAGGGCTCCATGGACATCGTGCTCGGCGGCGCTGACAAGGGCACCGTCAAGGCCGTGGGGCAGCCCAACAAGGACCCGATCGAGGCCGGAAAGCCCGTCGGCATCGGCGATCTGAAGGGGATGTACAAACCCGGCGCGACCGGCAAGTCGACGCTCAGCCCCGGAAAGCTGACGATCGACGTCACCCTCGGCGGCCAGAAGATCGTCATCCCGTGCACGGTCAAGGGCGCGGCCCCGGTCTCCCTCGAACTCGACACCGCGAAGCAGGACGGCGGCGCGAGCGGCGGCGGTGACACGGGCTCGGCCGACGCGGCGGGCGGCGCATCGGGCGGCGGGGACTCCGCCACCGGCGGCGGGCTGGCCGACACCGGAGCCACCGGCAACGGCACCCTGCACGCCCTCGCGCTCGTCGCCGGGACCGTACTCCTGGTCGGCGGCGCCGTCTTCACCTTCACCCCCTGGGCAAGGCTGCGCGGCGGCGGCCGGTAGCGGGTCCGCCGGGTCGCCGTCGTCGCGTGACGACGGCGACCCGCGCGGTCAGGCGCCCGGCTTCGGCCCCGGCCCCGGCTTCGGTTCCTGCGTCGGGGGCGCGTACGGCGTGAACGTCACATCGCAGGCCGCCGTCCGTACGTCCGGCGTCAGCGTCAGCGGGATCGACAAGGTGCCGGTGAAGTACTCCTCCGTCGGCACCTTGCATATTCGGTGACACATGGCCGGGTTCGTGCTGGTGAGGAACGTACAGCGGGTGATCCGCAGTTCGTGCTTCCCCGTCCGCTCCATCGGGCCGACCAGCCAGCGGAACAGCCGGGGGGTCAGCAGCGCGAGGATCCGGGTCGCCGTCCGGGGGTAGCGGCGGGCGAACCTGCCCATCCCCCGGACCGTGCGCGGACCCCCCATGAAGTCGATGTACGACGCCGCTATCGTCCGCGCCAGTTCGCGGTCGTCCGTGATGTGCCGGTCCTCGTGGAACGTCGCGTCGATGAACTCCTCCCAGCCGGTGTGCGGGGAGTGATAGCCGAGGTGACGTCTTCGGATGGTGTTGAACTTCTTCAGGAACAGGGAGTCGATCACGGTCGTGGTGCCCCCTCGCAGTCGGGTTCAGCCGTTGCCGCTGAGCCTCTCCTTCACCGCGGGCCACTCGGCCCGCAGGACGCTGTAGTACACGGCGTCACGGCGCCGCCCGCCCGGCATGTAGTTGAAGGAGCGCAGCACGCCCTCCTCCGTCGCCCCGATGTTCCGGAGCCCCTTCCGGGCCTGCTCGTTGAGGATGTCGGTCTTGAACTCCACCCGCTCCGCGCCCAGCCGCTCGAAGGCGTGCTCCAGCAGCAGATACTTCACCTGGCGGTTGACGCCCTTGCCCCGGAAGTCGCGGCCCAGCCAGGACCAGCCGATCTCCAGCCGGGCGTCGGCCTCCGCCAGGTTTCCGTAGCACATACTGCCCGCGATCCGGCCGGACGCCTTGTCGGTGACGACGAAGACGATCCGCCGCCCGGCGGCCGTGTCGTCGAGCGCCGCGTCGAAAAAGACCTTGAAGTCCCGCTCGTCGGAGACGGCGGCCACGAAGTACCGCCAGATGTCCGGGTCCATCGCCACGGCCCGTACGCCCTCGCGGTCGGCCTCGGTGACGGGGTGCAGTCTGACGTGCTCGTTCTCCAGAACGGCCGGCGCCTGTTCTGCCCAGCTCATGGATCAGGTCCCCTCGGTGGAGTGTCGGGCCAGTGCTTCCGTGACGTGCCGCAGGGTGTGCATCCGCTCCAGATCGTCCTCGGTGAAGTGCCCGAGGTCGACGCCGGTAGCCTCGCACAACTCGGTCAGGAACAGCACCTTGTTGAGCGACGTCAGGGCGTACGAGCCGACCATGTCGGCGTCGAGGTCGAGGGCCGACGGCGCGATCTCGTGCGGCAGGACGGCGGAGAACTGCTCCCGCGCCGACGTTTCGATGGAGACCAGGTCAGCAGGCATGGATTCCCTCCGTGGGGTCGTGGACGGCGGCGTGGTGAAGTTCGAGGATCCGGGCCCGTTTCGGTTTGAACTGGGAGGTCAGCAGGCCGTTCTCGACGGAGAACGGCTCATCGGCGACGACGACCCGGCTGATCCGCTCATCGGCCGTGAGCCGCTCGTTGGTCCGCTTCAGATGCGCGGCGAGCGCCTCCGTGTCGGCCGGGACCGAGGCCGGGGACACCACCGCCACCAGATCGGTCTGCCCGGGGCAGAACACCACGCACTCGGCGATCGCCGGATCGGCCCGCAGCGCCTCCTCCACCGGCCGGACGACGACCTTCTTCCCGTTGTCCAGCACGATGACGTCGTCGGCCCGGCCCAGGACGTAGAGGAAGCCGTCCTCGTCGAGCCGCCCCAGGTCGCCGGTGCGGACGATCCCGCCGGGGCGGAACATCCGCTCCGAGTCGCCGGGCGCCGCGTACAGGTAGTGGTCGTTGACGGGATGGTCGCTGCGGACATGGACGACCCCGTCGTCCCCGATGAGGATCTCCTTGCCGGGCAGGGCCCGGCCGACGCTGCCCGCCCGGTGCGCCCCGGGGTGGTTCTTGGTGGCGATACAGGTCTCGTTGAGCCCGTAGCCCTCGTACACCGGCAGCCCCGCATCGGTGAGGAAGCGGACCATGTCGGGTGAGGCGGGCGCCGAGCCCGTCCACAGATAGCGGATCCGGTCGCCGAAGACGGCACGGGCCGCGTCGCCCGGCTCCAGGGCGCCGTCGGCGCGCCGCAGCCGGGCCTCGATCTGCCGCTTCGCGGTCTCGAAGAACGCCGGTACGCCCATCACCACCGTCGGCCGGACCCGGCGCAGGGCCGCGAACGCCGCCTCGTACGTACTGATGGTGACGTCGTGGCCGTGGAGCAGCGCCGAGTAGACCCAGTAGCGCTGCTGGAGCAGGGAGAGCGGCAGAAAGACGAAGAGGTCGTCGCCGGGGCCGTGGCCGAAGATCTGCTGCACGGCCCGCAACGAGCTGTCGATACTCCCCGCGGTGGCGCCCAGGCCCTTGGGCTCGCCGGTGCTGCCGGAGGTGAACTTGACGGTGGTGACGTCCTTCGGACCCCACTCCACCGGCGGGAGTTCCGCGTCGCCCGGCCGTTCGGCGACGGCCGCGATCTCGTCCGTGGTGAGGACGCCCGGCAGGCCGGCGGCCTCGGTCCGGTCGGTGGCGAGCAGGGTGAGGTCGTACTTGCGGATCAGTTCGGCGCCGGGGGCGAACTTGCCGGGTTCGAATCCGGCGGTACGCGCCCCCAGGCGGAGGGCGGCGAGATCGAGCAGCACCCAGGGCAGGCCGTTGGCGGCCAGAATGCCGATCCGGTCGCCGGGCCGTACGCCGTGTTCGTCCCACAGCCACCGGGCGACCTGTCCCGCGCCCCGGTACAGCTCGGTCAGCGGGATCGTCTTCGTGCCGAGGAGGCTGGCGACGGCGATCCGGCCGCCTTCGGACGGGGGTCCGGCGAGGATCCGGCCCAGGGTCTGTGCCGTCACCGTTCCCCCTCCGCTTCACCGGCGGCGCCGGTGGTGCCGTTGGCGCGGTCGGGGTGGAAGAAGACGGTGTCGGCGAGGCCGATCACCGAGCCCGGCGGGACGAGTTCGACGATGGTGGGCCAGACGGCGGGCTCGGGCAGTCCCAGCGCCGCGGCCAGCCGGCCGGCGAACCGGGGCATCAGGGGCGCGGCGGTATGGGCCAGCAGCCGGGCGGCGGCCAGCTCCAGCGCGATCGCGGTACGGGCCTCGGAGCCCCAGCCCGGTTCGCGCGCGGTCCGCGACTCCAGCCGGGAGAACCGCAGGACGTCCTCGACCAAGCCGTCGAGTTCGGCGGCGGCCCGGTTGAGGGAGAAGCCGTCGGAGCGCAGGGCGCCGGTGACGGCGGTGAGCCGGTCGCCGAGCCGGGCGAGGAACGCGGAGTGCTCGGGCGTCCAGGTGCCCGCGTCGGGCGCGGTGCCGTCGTACCCCTCGGCGATCCGCTCGCCGAGGCCGGTCAGCCAGCGCTGCCAGGTGCCGATGAGGGTGTCGTCGACGGTCCCGGCGTAGGCGGCGCGGCGGAAGTCGGTGCGCTCCTCCTCGGGCCGGGTACGGCACAGGAAGTACCGGACGGCGTCGACGGAGTCGGGGCCGAGGATCTCCTTGCCCCAGACGGCGTGCCGCCTGCTGGTGGAGAACTTGGCGCCCTCCAGCAGATAGAACTCGTTGACGTGGTAGTCGATATCGGGCCGCCAGCCGGGGTGCGCCAGCTTGTACAGCACCGGGTACAGCACCGAGTGGTAGAAGCTGTTGTCGTAGCCGAAGAAGTGGACGATCTTCCAGTCCTGGCCGGGGTCGTCGGCGCGCCACTTCTCGCCGACGCGCCCGCCGAGCGACTGGATGCCGTGCAGGAAGCCGTAGCTCATCTCCGGCCAGACCCAGATCACCTGGCCGTCGGTGCCGGTCTTCGGGCCCTCCTCCGGTGCGACGCCCCAGCCCGCCGGGTGGGTGACGGGGATGTCGAGGGACGGGCGGGCGAAGAGCCGGGCGGCCAGCTCCCGCAGCCGGGCCGGGACCCGGCCCGCGCGGTGGTGCTCGGTGACCTCGGTACCGAACTCGTGCAGCGGCAGCGACCAGCGGGCCTGCCGGCCGCGTACCGGGGCGTCGGCGGAGAGCCGGGAGACGGGGTCGGTGAGATCGGCGACCGTGTTGGGCTCGCCGCACTCCTCGCAGATATTGCCGCCGGTGCCGCCGCCGCAGCCGGGGCAGCCGCCGCTGACGTCGACCTCGTACAGATAGTCGCCGGTGGCGGCGTCGAAGAGGGCGTCCCGCTCCTCGACGGAGATCCGGCCCGACGCCACGATCCGGGAGAAGAAGTCCCGCAGCCCGTCGCGGTAGTCCCGCTCGGTGTCGGTGACCGTGTACTGGTCGGGCACGATGTCCATCAGGGCGAGCGTGCGGCGGATCTCGTCGCTGTAGTGGGCGGCGGTCTCGGCGGGTGTCCTGCCCTCGTCGCGGGCGGCGCCCACCACATAGCTCTGGTAGTCGTCACTGCCCGTCAGATGCCAGGCGCGGGCGCCGTTGAGGCGCTGGAAGCGGACAAAGGCGTCGGCGCCCAGATACGGCCCCGACAGATGCCCCAGGTGCAGATCCCCGTTGGGGGTCGGCGGGGTGGAGAAGACGAAGACCGGCCGGTCGCCGAAGGCCAGCCGATCCTGGTTCCCGGCGGACTTCAGCGCCCGGCCGGGGTCCCGCCAGTACTGGGTGAGGAAGATCAGATCGGTGTCGCCGGTGTTCTCCAGCACATGGGTCTCGAACGGCTCGAAGAGCGCCAGGACACCGGGTTCGGCGGGGTACCTGCGGCCGTCGACGACGAACTCGCCCCGGCCGGCGACGATCACGAAGAACTCGGTCTCGTCGTGCTGATGGGCCGTGGACGCCCCACCGGGCTCCACCCGCCCCCAGCCCGCCCCCGTGCCCAGGCCCTCGACATCGCTCATCCCGATGCCGAACGCCGCGTGGAGCTGCCGCTCGTCGTAGTGGTTGATGATCATGCGGGGTTCCTCCGTAAGGACGGGTCGCGGGGGGCGGGGAACGGGGTGAGCAGGCGTACGGTCTCCCCGGCGATCGCCGGGGCCAGCCGGTAGCCCGACCCCCCGGCGGCGCCCGCGAAGAGCAGCCGTCCGTCACCGGTGAGCGGCCGGATCAGCGGGCCGCCCGCCGGGTTGTACGCGTCGCAGAACACCCGGCCCGACACACAGCGGTCCGCGAGGGCGGGCGCGTACCGGCCCAGCACCGCCGCCGCCTCGGCCAGATGGTGCGCGGTCGGACCCGGCTCCACGGTGTCCGGGTCGACGTCCCACTCCCGGCAGGTGTAGCTGAACAGCCAGTGGCCCCGGTCCCGGTACGGCAGCAGGAACGCGTCCTCGTCGTGGAAGACGATCGCGCCGTCGTCCTCGCCCGGTACCGCGTCGACATGCAGGGCGACGATCTTCTTCACCCGGATTCCGAGCGGGGCCACCAGGTCGCGCCAGGCCGGATGCGCGATCCACGGGCCGGGCGCCAGGACCGCCCGGTCGGCGGTGAGTACGGCGCCGGTGCCGAGCGTCAGCCGGACGCCTTTCGCGTCCGCCGCCACCCCGGTCACCGTCACCCCCTCGTGGAACCTGACCCGGGGCCGCAGTTCCGCGGCGACGGCCTGGGTGAGGGCGGCCACGTCCGCGTACTGGCAGCCGTCCCCGGCCCAGGCCGCCGCGCCCGGGGGCAGCGTCACCGGGCCCGGCGGAAGGCCGCCGTCCGGCAGGGCCGTCTCCCGCAGCCCGGCCTCCGGCAGATACGCCTCCCGCAGCGCCGGCTCCGACGCCCGGTCCGCGATCACCGTCATCGGCAGCCGGTGGACCGGCAGTCCGGGGCGTTCGGCGGCGAGCTTCGCCCAGTAGAGCTGGCTCTCCGCCGCCATCGCCCGCACCGCCGCCGAAGCCCCGCGCGGGAAGTGCAGCCCGGCGGAGCGCCGGGTGGCGCCCCCGGCGACCAGATCGCGGTCGAGCACGGTCACCGCGGCCCCCGGGTCCGCGGCGACGATCTCCCGGGCGATCAGGGTGCCGACCACACCGGCGCCGACCACCGCGACACCCGTGGTCTCCGGTTCGGCCTGAGCACCGGCCCGGCCGGACGCCGTCCCCTGCGTCCGGACGCCGGCACCCGCGGGAGCCGGGGTGCTCACGTCCCGCTCCCGGCCTGGGGGCCCGGCTTCGACGCCCACTCGATGAACGACGGCAGCTGCTCGTTCCCGGAGACCTTGGCCAGCCGGTCGGCGATCCGCCGGCTGCGCCAGGCGTTGAGACTGAGATTGGGGTCGGCGAGGCCCCGCTGGCCCCGCGACGCGTTCTGAACGAAGATCCGCCGGTCGTCCGGCCCGTCCCAGTACACGGCATAGTCCTCGTCGATCCGCAGTTCGTCACCGTCACGCTCCAGCCGCCCCGCGATCGGCTGGAGGAAGTCCATCGGGGTCGGCCGGAAACCGGTCGCCCAGATCACCACGTCCGCCTCGAACAGCTCCACGGACTCCCGGTGGTCGTTGTGGCGCGCCGTGACCTGCCAGCCGCCGTAGACGCCGGGCTGTACGTCCCGTACCTCCCGGTTGGGATGCAGCCCCACCAGATCGACATTGCCGTCCACGAACCGGTGCAGATAGATCCGCTGGTAGATATCGCGCAGGGTGCTCTCGGATATCCCGTCGCTGGTGAGTATGTGCCGCTCGTTGAAGGCGAGCCGGGTCTCCCGGTCCAGGCCGTAGAAGTACTCGGCGTAGGACGGCATGTAGTAGTCGTTGGTGAAGGGTGTGTCGTCGATCGGGAAGTAGTTGTCCCGGCGCGAGATCCACGACACCCGGCGCGGCAGCTCCCGCCCGGGCTTCGACATCAGATCGAGGAACGCCTCAGCGCCCGACTGGCCGCCGCCGATCACCACGACCCGCTTGCCGCCCAGATCCCGGGCGAGCCGGGCGTAGTCGCTGACGTGGAACTGGGTCGGGCCGATCAGGTCCCGCGCCCGCGGCGGCACCCAGGCCCGGCTGCCGACCCCGACGACGACATTGTCCGCGGTGACGGTGCGCCGGTCGGTGCGGACCGTGAACACGCCGCCGTCGAAGCCGACCTCCTCGACGGACTCGCCGAAGGCGATGTTCGGGTTGATCCGGCTCGCCCACGCCAGATAGTTGCGGAACTCGACCCGGGGCACCGCGTCGAACTGGGCGTTCAGGAAGTGGTAGAGCCTGCCCTGCTCGTGCAGATACGACAGGAACGAGTACGGGTTCCGGGGGTCGGCGAGCGTCACCAGATCCTTGAACAGGGAGACCTGCAGCGTGTTCCCCGGCATCTGCTGGCCGTCGTGCCAGCTGAAGTTCCCCTTGCGGTCGAGGAAGAGGTGGCTCACCTCCTCCCGGTTGTGCAGCAGGGCGGCCAGGCTCAGATTCGCCGGTCCCACGCCCACACCGAGGCAGCGGTAGTGGGCCGGGCCGGGGCGGATGGATTCACTCGCCATGGGAGACCTCTCCTTCGGGCGGGGCGCCGCGCTCGGTGCGAGGCGGGCGAAGCTCTTCGGCGGCGGGACCACCGGCAGGGGGTCCGCCTCCGTCGACGGCGCCGTTGACGTCGTCGGTGACGGCGCTGATGTCGCCGGTGGCGGTGGCGGTGGCGGCAGTGACAGCTTTTTCGAGGGGTTCGAGGGGTTCGAGGGGTTCGCGGGTCGCGCTCACGCCGTGCGCGGCCAGCTCCGCCAGCCAGCGGGCCGCCTCGTCCGGGGACTCGGCGGCCCGGTTGAGACCGGCGGGCAGGGCGCCTTCGACGACCCGGGCCACCCCGAGGGCGAGCGGCAGCGACACACAGCGGGCCATCGCGCTCTCGGTCTCGTCCCCGGTCAGATCCAGCAGCTCGGAGCCCCGCCACCGGACGGACCCGTCGGCGTCCGCGACGGTCAGCGCCACCGACAGCACCACCCGGTCCCGGTCGGCCTCCGTCGTCGGATACCGGCCGGCCAGCTCCTTCGCCAGCGACCGCAGCCGGGCCTCGTCCCCGGCGCGTACCGTGGCGAACACCTCCGACCAGGCGGCGCGCCAGCCCGCGTTGCGCAGGGTGCCCCGGACGAAACCGTCGACCCGCCAGCCCTCGGGGAAGCCGTACTGCGCGACGAACGGCAGACTGTCCCGGTTGGGGTAGACCTCGAACTCCTCCCCGGCCAGCGACAGCTCACGGGTCGCCAGCCACGGCTCGGGAGCCGTACGCGGCACACCCCCGTCGATGAACCCGGCCGGGGAGCGCAGCGCGGACAGCACCCCGTACGGCGCCCAGCTGAACCGGTAGCGGAAGTCGTTGGGCACGGCCGGGAGCCCGCCGCAGTACGAGGCGAAGGACACCGAGGCCGCCCGGTCCCCGACCGCCGCCCGGGCCCGCTCCACCAGCACATGGGCCAACAGATGATCGATACCCGGGTCGAGCCCGGCCTCGGTGAGGACCACCAGGCCCCGGCCCGCCCCCGCCGCGGCGGCCTCCGCCACCTCCGGAGACGTATAGCTGGTACAGGCGAAGTGCGCGCCCCGATCGGCGGCCAGGGCCAGCAGCGCCGGATGCTCGGTCGCCGGCAGCATCGACACCACCACATCGCCGGGACCCACCTCGGCCGCCAGGGCGCCGGGCGCCAGCCCGCGCACCTCGGCCCGGCCGGTGAGACCGAGGGCCGCCAGGCGTTCCGCCGCGCGGTCGGCGGTACGGTCCCACAGCACCAGCCGGCGGACGCGCCCGGCCAGCAGGGCGAGCCCGCTCCGGCCGGTGGAGAGTCCGGTACCCACCCAGTGGACGACCCCACTGGCGGTGGCTGCGGACGGATTCGGGTCACGGCTCACGGGGGTTCTCCTCCAGACGTGCGGCATGTACGGCCTCGGTGAACCGGCCCTTCGCCCGCGACCAGGCCGGGCAGTCGGGACCGCCGCCCTCGCCGCCGCCCGGGCCGGGCAGATTCAGCAACTGCGGCCACAGCTCGGCCGAGAACGCCCGGCTGGCCTCGGCGGGCAGCAGCGACGGCAGATTGTCGATGGCGATCAGATCCACCGGCCGGTCCCCGTCGACCAGCCGCCGCACCGGCCGCTCCCACGACGTCACCTCGTCGTACACCGGCAGCACATTGCAGGCCGAACCGACATCGCAGGTCACATCCGACAGCACCGAGATCCGGCGGTCGGGCGACCGCAGCGCCTCCGGGGTCAGGAACGGCGGCACCGGCCGGTTCACCAGGACCGTGTTCACCACCAGCCCATGGCTCAGCAGCGCCGCCCGGTCCAGATTCCGGGTCTCGGCCACATCCCAGCGCACCGGAGCGATCCCGGCGGTCTCCAGCGCGTCGCACGCGCCCCGGCCGCTGCGCCCCAGCGCCCCGATCACCAGCGCCCCGGCCCCGAGTCCGGCCGACGCCTCACCGGTCGCCTCACCGACCTTGGGATCACCGGCCCCGGGATCACCGGCCGCCTCACCGGCGTCCGGCGCCCCGCCGCCGCGCAGCAGCCCGTCCAGCTCCACCAGATCCATCGTGGGCAGCGGCGCCTTGAGCGTTCCGCGCCGGTGCAGCACGGCCAGCGCCGCGCCGACATACCCCGCCCAATAGCCGAAGGCGGCCACCCGGCGGCCGTCGTCGTGGGTCAGATACTCCAGGTCGAGCAGGGTGCCGCCGCCCGCAGTGAACCGGCCGAGCAGGGCCCGGGCGCCCGGCTGGCCCTTGTAGGCGTGGCCGAAGTAGATATGCCGGTGACGCAGGGCGGACGGCTCGTCGGGCAGCTCCTTCAGACCCAGGACATAGGCGTCGTCCGGGGCTTGCGGCCAGCTGCCCGCGGGCGCCGTGTCACAGCCCGCCCGGACGTACTCGCCGAGCGGGACGACGCGCTGCGCCGAATCCTCGACGGTGATCCGTACGCCCCGGCCCACCAGCCGGGCGGCGTCGGCGGGCACGAGCGGGGTGCGGCACTCGGTGGCACGGGTCTCGTGGCGCAGCCACAGACGGGGCAGACCTGGCATCAGAGGTGCTCCTCGGCGGACCGTGGCGCCTCGATCGCGGTGGACAACTCGACTCCTTCGTGTCGTTCGGTGTCGTCTTCTCGGTGGAGCCGGTGGCGGGCCCGGGACCGGAGTGGCGGGGCCGCCGGGTCACCCGGCGAGCGCGGCCCGCCGGGTGTCGAGGGCGTCGGCGACGGCCAGCCGCAGCACATCGGTGGCGCCCTCGTAGATGCGCAACGAGCGGATCTGCCGGTAGAGGCGCTCGGGTACGCCGTCCTTGACGACCCCGGCCGCGCCGAAGAGCTGGACCGCGTCGTCCACGGTCCGCTGCGCGGTCTCGGTGGCGTGGACCTTGGCGATATTGGCGTGCTTGCCGAAGCCCCGGCCGCCCCGGTCGCACTCCCAGGCGGCTCTGGCCACCAGCAGCGCGGAGGCGTTGAGCCCGATCTCCATATCGGCGAGCTTCGCCTTGACGAGCTGGAGGTCGTGGAGGACGCCGCCGTAGGCGGACCGGCCGCGGGTGTGCGCGAGCGCGGCGTCGGCGGCCCGCCGGGCGAAGCCGTTCGCCGCCGCCCCGACGGTGATCCGGAACCGTTCCAGCAGATCGACGGCGACGACGAAGCCCCGGCCCGGGCGGCCGAGTACGGCGTCGGCCGGGAGCCGGCAGTGCTCGAAGACGAGATGGCCGAAGGAGCGCGGGGCGACCGGTTCGAGACGTTCGGCGACCCGCACCCCGGGGGTGTCGGCGGGGACCAGGAAGGCGGTCAGGCCCAGCGGCCCGGGCCCGTCGCCGGAGCGGGCGATCACCACATACAGACCGGCGATGGTGGCGTGCGCGATCCACGCCTTGTGGCCGTCGAGCACCCAGTCCCCGCCGCCGGTGCGCCGGGCGGCGAGCCGCACGGCCGCCACCTCGGAGCCGGCCTCCTTCTCGGAGACCGCGAACGCGCCGATCAGCGACCCGTCGGCCATCCCGGGCAGAAAGCGCTTCTGCTGCTCGGGAGTTCCGTACCGGACGATCGGGGTGGCCGCCAGGGACTGGATCGAGTACGCGAAGTCCGCCAGGTCCTCCGCGTAGGCGAGGGCCTCCCGGGCCAGGCACAGGGCGCGGAAGTCGCCCGGCGCCTCGGGCGGTCCGCCGGCCGGGTCGAGCCCGGCCAGCCAGCCGTCCTCGCCGAGCACGCCGACCAGCCGCCGGCCCGCCTCGTCGGGATCCATCCGGCGGACGGTGTCCCACAGCGCCCGGTAGCTGTCGCACCAGACGCCGATCTCCCGGGCGAAGCGCCGGTGTCCGTCGTCGTAGAAGGGGAGCTGGAGCAGCTCGGGGTCGAAGCTGGTGATCGTCTCCACTGCGGAACTCCGTACGGCAGGGGCCGGGCGGGCCGGTTCGGTCACGGACTGCACCCATGGCACAGCCGGCACAGCCGGCGCTGATGACACGGATGACACGGATGACACGGATGGCGCTGATGGCACGGATGTACGGGGCCGGTCGGCACGGCCCCGGGTCGGTGCGGGTCTCGTGGTGCGGCGGCGGCGGTGGCAGCTAGGGCGGGGCGCCCGTGACGCGGTACGGGCCGGTCACCGGCCGAGCACCGCGCGGGCCACCGCGTCCGCGTCCTCCAGGATCACCGAGCCGACGCCGGGCCGGATCCCGGCGGCCGTGGCCCAGTGGACGTTCTCCGTCGGCACCCCGAAGGCGAAGCGGCGCGGATGGGGTCTCCCCGCCGCGTCCACCAGCCGGTAGGGCCGCGGGGTGACCTCCATGCCGCCGGTCTCGTAAGCCCCTTCGGGCCCGGGGTCGTCGATGCGGTAGGGACGGCAGTGCCCGGCCGACAGCAGCTGGCCGAGCAGCGGATTGGTGCTCCGGCGCAGATCGGGCTCGGGTATCCGGGCCTCGATCAGGGTGCGCACCCGTACCTGGGAGCCGGGTATCTCGTCGGAGCCGAAGAGGAAGCCCGCGCCGCCGGGGTCCTCCCGGACCCGGGTCCCGGGCCCGACGACGGTCAGCAGTCCGCAGTCGACCAGGGCAGCCATCTCCTCCACCCGGTTGGGCGGCGGGCCGATGGAGAGGAAGGCGTTGAGCGGGGTGAACCAGCGGATCACCTCGTCGCGGTAGGAGGATCCGGTGATCCCGGAATGGTCGATCGCCAGCCGTACCTCGTTGCGCAGATCGCGCAGAACATCGAGAGCGGCCTTGAGGGGGTCGCCGATATTGCCGGCCCTGGCGTGCCGGACATCCTGGTGGAGATGTCCGACCAGCCACCGGCCGAAGGCCTCGGGGCCGTGGAACTGCCGCCGCCCCCAGGGCCGTTCGACCCGCGACCACTTCCACTCGTCCTGGGCCCTGACCCCGAACCGGCGCAGTACGGCGGTCCGGCTCCCGGCCGGCGCGGCCAGATACTCGGCGAGGAACCGTTCGGCGGTGGGCTCGTCTGCCCACTGGGCGACCAGCGCCCGGTGGTAGACGGTGGCGACCTCGGCCTCCAGCAGCGGCCAGACGTCCCGCCGGAAGGTCGCCCCGGGCGCGGCCCGGATCCGGCGGATCGCGTCGAGGGTGAGGAACAGCGGCTCGTGGCGGCCCGACGGTCCCTTCTGGTTCTCCCCGCGCGAGTGGTACGGCACCCCGCGCCGCGATCCCGCGTAGAGCACGGGCTCATGACCGGACGGCAGGTACTGGAGGCCGCCGTCGAGGGACGGGGAGGGGACGTACTTGCCGCCCCGGCCCTCCGTCAGCATCGCCATCACATCGAAGAACGCCAGGCCCAGACCGCGCAGGGCGACCCGTTCGCCGGGTTCCACGGCGTCGAGGCCGGCCTCCAGATCGGCCGGGTTGGCGGGCGGGTGGTACCGCAGACCGTGGTCCCGGGCGTACGCGGCCAGCCGCTCCTCCTCCGGCGACGGCGCGGCGGGCCCGTGGCCGAGGGTGAGCACCACGGCGTCGAGCCCGGCGATCCGGGTGCCGTCGTCCAGGGTCAGGCACTGTCCTGCCGCGTCCTCGTCGAGGGCGGTGGCGGTGGCCCGGTGCACGGTGATGCGTAAACCGTCCGGCGGCTCGGCCACCAGCCGGTCGAACACCCACTCCAGATAGCGGCCGTACTGGGCCCGGGACGGGTAGTCGTCCGGGCCCAGCCGGTGCGCCCCGTCGCCCTCGGGCCCGGCGCCCGGGGGCGATCCGGTCGCGGGCGCCGGCCGGCGGAGCCATTCGTACAGACTGGGTCCGGGCCTGACCGGGCCCTCGCACGGCACGCTGTCGTCGGTGAACTGGCTGACCTGGGAGGTCACCGTGTTCATCAGCAGGTGCGGGGACTGCCGGGTCCGCCAGACCCGTCCCGGCCCCGGCGGATAGGGGTCGACGACATGGACCGACAGGGGGTGCCCGGCCGTGTGGTTGGCGCTGAGGCGCTCCAGTACCGCGAGGCCGCGCGGGCCGAGGCCCACGACACAGATCGTCCGTGCCGGCTGTGGCATCGTCGTCTCTCCTTCGCTCGCCCGCCTCCTACCGACCGGAAATCTCTGCTCACCCGGCCGCGCGGCGCGCGGCCTCGTTCACGAATTCACCGAAGGTGAGCTTGGGCAGGGTCTCCATCTCCTCGTCCGAGAATTCGACACCCTGACCGTCCAACTGCATCACCAGTTCCGCGATGGACAGCGACTCCAATTCGAGACCGCCATCGCCGAGCGGAGTTTCGTCGCTGATCGAGGACACGTCGAAGTGCATGTCCCGAAGTGCGTCGACAATAACTTTTTGCAGGTCAGCGGACATGGATATGCCTCCTGTCGAGATTTTTTTGGCAGGCCGCCGCGCATCATGGCCTCGATATTGTCCCCATGGCCATTCGGCTCATTGATCGGGCGATTTTGCTGGCTGGGGCGGCCGGAGGGGCGGGGTTGCGGGTCGCCGTCCTCCGGTTTTCAGACCCGGTAGTCGGCCGGGATATCCGAATATTCAGCAAACCATAACCCGGGAGGGATATGAAGCGGTTTTGATTTGTTTTTAGGAATCTTTCACGATGGAAAGGCGCGGGCAGTTGTTTCCCGCCGCCGGGCGGCCGGATTCACCCCCGGACGCCGAACGCCGCGTTCTAGAGTTCGATTTCCAGGTCCTCCAGGGGATAGGCGACACAGGCATGGGCGTGTCCGAAGGTCTCGTCCGACCGGCGCAGCCGGGCCTCCTCGGCGTGGAAGACCTCGCCGGAGCAGACCCTGACCCGGCACAGGGCGCATTCGCCGGAGCGGCAGGAGGCCCGCGGGCGGACCCCGTTCTCCTCCAGGGAGTCCAGCAGCGGTTTGCCGCGCGGCACGTCGAACCGTCTGTCCCCCACGGTGACCGTGACCTTCCCGGCCGGGTCGAGTCCGGCCGGCCAGCGGGGGTCGGCCGGCGGCGGCAGCGCCACACTGTTGGCCTCAAGACGGATCCGGCGGCGCGGATGGCCGAGCGACCGGAGCTGCCCGACCAGGAACGCGTACCGGCCCGGCGGTCCGCACAGATACACCATCCGGCCGTTGAGCGGCCCGATCAGCTCGGCGATGAGCCCGGCGTCCAGCGGCCCGACCGCCCCGTCCCATTCCGGGTCGGGAGCCGAGAGCACCTGGTGGAGCGTCAGTACGTCGGGCCGTTCCCGGGCGATGGTCTCCAGCTCGTCGCGGAAGATCACGTCGTCGGCCCGCCGGGAGCCGTAGACCAGGGTCATCCGCCGGGTCAGCCCGTGGTCGAGGACGTCCCTGAGCATGCTCATCGCCGGGGCGACCCCCGAGCCGCCCGCCAGGAACACCACGTCGTCGCCGTGGAAGAGGGGGTCGTGGCAGAAGGTGCCGATCGGCCCGTCGCTGGTGAACTCGTCCCCGGGCCGGACGGTGTCGAGCAGATGGTTGCTCACCAGACCGCCGCCCAGCCGCCGTACGGTCAGGTCGTAGTGGTCGCGCTCGGCGGGCGACGAGGAGATGGAGAACGCCCGGCTGGTGACGGTGTCGCCGACCCGGACGGTCAGACTCACGTACTGCCCCGCCTCGAACGACGGCAGCGGCCCGCCCTCGGTCTTCCGCAGCCGGAACGTCTTCGCCGTCGCCGTCTCCTCGACGACCTCGGTGACGGTCAGGGCGAGATCCCTCGGGTGGTAGACGGCGGCCTCCGCCCAGGCGTCGTCGGGATGGGGGGACCCGGCGTCCGCCCGTGCCCCGATCTCCGCGACGACCTCGTCGAAGCCGTCGAAGAGCCGGGCCAGGGGGTTGGCGGCGACGGACGGGACGGATGATTCCGCCGCCGCCCGCGGTGCCGGCCGGGTGTCTCGGGTATCGGCCATCGTGGTTCCTCGTTCCATGGGGTCGGCGGAGCCGGGGCGCGGTTCGGTGGTGGTCACAGCACCTCCAGCAGCCGCCGGGACATCCGGGCCGAGGTGACGATCGTCGAGTTGTAGCCCGCGGCCGTGACCCAGTTGCTGGCCAGTACCACCCCGGGGACATTCGGCTTCAGATCGTCGTCGTGGAAGAGCCAGCCGTCGGTGACGTCCTGGTCGAAGCCGTAGATCGCGCCGCCGGGCTGGCTCAGATACCGCTTGAAGGTGATCGGCGTGGCCAGCTCCGCCTCCTCGATCGCGTCCCGTACCCCGGGCGACACCGCCTTCAACAGCTCCAGCAGGGACTCCGCGTACGCGGACTTGGCCCGCCGGTACTCCTCGACGGGGACCGACTCCCACGGCTCCGCGTACTGGAGCGCGACCAGGTTGAGCTGGGTGGCCCCGGCCGGCGCGCCCCCGTTGGGCTTGACGTCGTAGCAGCTCGCCAGCAGGAACGGCGCGGGTTCGAGGGTGTGCATCCCCCGGAGCAGGCTCTCCTCCGTGAGATCGCTGTGGATGAAGTTCGCGGCGGTGGTGAACCCGAGTTCCGCGGGGCTCGCGTCGAGCCCCAGATAGAGCACCGACGCCGAGATGCCCATCCGCCGCGACCGCAGATCCCGCAGGACGTGCGCGGGGACGTCCGCCGGGTCGAGCAGCCGGGTGTAGGTGGTGGTCGCGGGCGCGTTGGAGACCACCAGCCGGCAGCTCACGGTCTCCCCGGTCTCCAGCCGCACCCCGACGGCCCGGCCGCCCCGGGTCAGGATCCGGTCGACGGCCGTATGGAACCTGGCCGTGCCGCCCGCGTCCTGGAACGATTGGAGCATCCCGTACGACAGCGCCTGGCTGCCGCCGACGACCTGGTAGGGCTTGGTCTCCACGTACAGCGCCAGTACCCGGGCGAAGTCCATGAACGAGATCCGGGACGGCAACTGGCCGTTGTAGCACCAGTAGGAGGAGAGGACGAGCCGCACCCGCTCGTCGTCCACATACTCCTCCAGGACGTCCCGGAACGGCCGCAGCCCGTGCCGCCGGACGTCCGGCATGCCCTTGAGCCGCTCCACCTCGTGGTCGATCCGGTGCAGATTGGCCCGCGCGGTGAGCTGCCACAGACCGGTGTCCCGTACCAGCTCCAGAAAAGCCGCCAGTCGGTCCCGGCCGCCCGGGTACTGGCCGTCGAGCACATCGACGATGCCCTGCCAGTCCGCGGGCAGCGTCACATCGAGCACCCCGGGCACCACGGTCCGGTACAGCTGGTCGTCCTCGATGAACTCCACCCGCCGGGTGACGTCCATCTCGTCCAGGATGTGCCGCAGCGGCGCGGGCCCGGACATACCGCCGAGCTGGTGCAGCGACACCTCGAACTCGAAACGGCCCCGGACGAATGTGGTGGCCGCCCCGCCGGGCACATTGTGGCGCTCCAGCAGCAGCACTCGCTGGCCGCCGCGCTGGAGTGTCGCGGCCGCCGCCAGACCGGCGTTGCCCGCGCCTATCACGATCACGTCGTAGTCGACGCTCATACTCGTCTCCCTCCGGAGGATTCACGGGCGCGCTCGGGGGCCGGTGCCGGGGGGGGGGCGGGGGGGGGGCGCCCACCCGGGCGAGGGCGGCGCGCCCCCCCCCCCCCCCCCCCCGGGCCCCGCGCGCCGGCCAGCCCGCGACAGCCCC